>CAMGIP010000007.1 GCA_946056155.1 uncultured Mediterranea sp.
CACAGTGGATCATCGGTGGTGACGGTGCTTCTTACGATATCGGTTACGGTGGTCTGGACCACGTCATCGCTTCTGGCGAGGATGTGAACATCCTGGTACTGGATACTGAGGTTTACTCTAACACCGGTGGTCAGTCTTCTAAGGCTACTCCGCTCGGCGCTATTGCTAAGTTTGCCGCTTCTGGTAAGCGCGTTCGCAAGAAAGACCTCGGTATGATTGCTACTACTTACGGCTATGTATATGTAGCTCAGATTGCTATGGGTGCTGACCAGTCTCAGTGCTTGAAGGCTATCCGTGAGGCAGAAGCATATCCCGGTCCGTCAATCATCATCGCTTACGCTCCCTGTATCAACCACGGCTTGAAGAAGGGTATGGGTAAGGCTCAGGCTGAGGAAGCTGCTGCTGTAGCATGCGGTTACTGGCACCTGTGGCGTTACAATCCCGCTCTGGAAGAGGAAGGCAAGAATCCGTTCAGCCTCGACTCTAAGGAGCCGCAGTGGGAAGGCTTCCAGGATTACCTGAAGGGCGAAGTTCGCTTTGCTTCTGTCATGAAGCAGTATCCTACTGAAGCTGCTGACCTGTTCAACGCTTGCGAAGAGATGGCCAAGAAGCGCTACCAGTCTTACCTGCGCATGGCAGCTATGGATTGGAGCAAGTAATATCGCTACAAGGGTGTGAGGGCAACTGCACAAGTTGCACCTCCACCTTACTATAAAAATGAGAGAGGCCGGATGCCCACCAAAGGGTTCCGGCCTCTCTTATTTTTGCTATGATTCAGCTGACACAATCCCTTGCCAACTCGTAGATGCATTAGCCGAAAGGGACTTCATCAACTCAATTATAAATTGAAATTTAACGTGAATTCGATGAAACGAGACGAAATAAAAGAGATTACAGATATCATCTTACTGACAACAAGATTAATAATCTTACGCCAGAAATATTAATAACCTTACAACGAAAAGATTAATAATCTTATCGGCAACGAAGCTATCTTATCTTCTTATAGATTATTCATTCACTCGCGATAAATTATGAATTGATATCGAATTTGTAATTTGAATAACCTCGTCAACTCAATCATAAATTATAAATTGCCTGATAGACAGCTGGATGAAGGAAATATCGGACATCGCGTCCTTCTGCCAAAGCCTGACGGATAAAGGTGGAACTGACCTCCAACAGGGGTGTTGGGGCAAGCCTTACGCCGGACGGCAACGCAGAGGCATCCACTGGATAGTCGGGACGGGGGTATATCATCAGCGGATTCTCCGCCAGAATACGCTCCCACTGATACCAGCGATGGAAATGGTACCAATTGTCCGAACCGATAATCAGCGTGAAGGTGTGCTGTGGATAGTGCTGCTTGAGAGCATCCAAGGTGTGAATGGTGTAGGAAGGACGGGGCAAATGGAACTCGAAGTCGGAAGCGACAAACTTATCATACCCCGCCACAGCCAATTGCACCAAGCGCAGACGGAGGGAATCCTCCATCAAGTCGGACTGCTCCTTCAGTGGATTGTGGGGAGAAACGAGAAACCAGACCTGGTCCAGTCCTTCGTACTCGCAAAGGTAGTTGGCCAATGCCAAATGACCAATATGAATGGGGTTGAATGACCCGCTGTATATTCCTATCTTCATACGTTACTGTATTACCTCTCTATATGCTCACTCAGAAAAACTTTCCCACTTTGTAATTCAGAAGAAAATTTCTCTTTATGCTCTTCAGAAAGAGCTTTCCCTCTTGCATTTTTGCAATTCAGAAGAAAATTTCTCTTTACGCTCATCAGAAAGAGCTTACCCTCTTGCATTTTTGCAATTCAGAAGAAACTACTGCTGCAGAAAGTCCCGTACTGCGCTCAGAATCTCCGCCTTAGCCTTCTCCAAATCATCGTTGACAATGACCCGGTCAAAGCGGGGAGCAAAAGAGAGCTCATAAGCCGCCTTCTGAATGCGCGACTCTATCACCTCTGGAGTATCTGTCCCCCTACCCTCCAATCGCCGGCGGAGTGCCTCAATGGAAGGGGGTTGGATAAAGAGAGAGAGAGCACGGTCGCCATAAAACTCCTTGATGTTGCACCCTCCCACTACATCTACATCGAAGATTATATGCTGACCTTCAGCCAGTTGGCGTTCAACCTGCGACTTGAGTGTACCATAGTAGCGGTCGGTATAGACCTCCTCGTATTCGAGAAACTCCCCAGCCTCTACCCTACGGCGAAACTCCTCGGGAGTGAGGAAGAAATATTCCACGCCATCCTGTTCTGTACCACGCGGCGGGCGGCTGGTGGCTGAGATGGAGAAGTGAAGATTGAGGTGCTGTGTGAGCAGATAGTTGATAAGCGTTGATTTGCCCGACCCCGAGGGAGCGGAAAGAATAAGCAATTTACCTTGTGCCATAATCGTTAGTCCGAAAGTTACATCACGTTGAGTACCTGTTCCTTAATCTGCTCCAGCTCATCCTTCATCTGGACCACAATCTTCTGCATCTCAGCATGATTGCTCTTGCTGCCGAGGGTATTGATTTCGCGTCCCATCTCCTGAGCAATGAAACCGAGTTTCTTGCCCTGACCGCTACCGCTCTCCAAGGTGTGGATGAAGTAGCTGAGGTGGTTGGCCAACCGTTGCTTCTCCTCGTTGATGTCCAGCTTCTCGATATAGAAGATCAGCTCCTGCTCCAGACGGTTCTTGTCGTAATCCACCTCAAGGGTCTTCTGCAATGCCTCGGTGATACGTTCACGCACCTTGCTGACCCGCTCCTTCTCGTAGGGTTCCACCTCCTGCAGCAGACGGGAGATATTGGCAATCTTCTCGCGGAACTTCTTCTCCAGAGCAGCTCCCTCCTGTTTGCGGAAGTCCACCAGATGGTTCAGCGCTTCACTGACAGCCTGGCGCACTACGGCCCACTCCTCATCGGAAAGCTCTGTCACCTCCACCTTGGTCAGCACATCAGGCATACGCATCAGGGCAGAAAACCAATCCTCGGGCTCGGGAATGCCAGTGAGGATATGCAACTCCTTGATCTGCTTGTAATAGGCAACAAGCAGTTCGCTGTTGATGGGGGTAGCCATCGCTGCCGCTTCCTTCTTCTCCACCCAGAGGGTGAAATCTACCTTGCCCCGCTCCAGAAGGCGGGCAATCTCGTTGCGAATCTCCATCTCCTTCTCTCGATAGAGCGGAGCTATGCGAGTACTGAGGTCAAGGGCTTTACTATTTAGCGATTTGACCTCTACACTAATCTTCTTATCTGCCAATTCTACGGTCGATTTTCCGTAGCCGGTCATGGATTGTATCATAATGCTTATTAAGTTTTGTGCAAAAATACGCGATTATTTTAAGGTATGAAAATAATAACGTAATTTTGTAGGCTGAAAACGTTATATAAGAAATAAGATGTCATGTATCTTACATATTGAGACCTCCACACAGGCCTGCTCCGTGGCTGTGAGCGAAGACGGACAGAACGTCTTCACCAAGGAGGATTTGAATGGCCCCAACCACAATGTGCTGTTGGGGGTGTTTGTGGATGAAGCGCTCTCGTTTGCCGACAGCCATGCCATGCCGCTGGATGCGGTGGCGGTGAGCTGTGGCCCGGGCTCCTATACGGGACTGCGCATCGGTGTATCCATGGCCAAAGGTATCTGCTACGGCAGAGACCTCAAGCTCATCGGACTGCCTACCCTCCAGGTGATGTGTGTGCCTCTGCTGCTCTACCGGGAGGAGATGGAGGAGGACGCGCTCCTCTGCCCGATGATTGACGCCCGCCGCATGGAGGTCTATGCCGCCATCTACGACCGGGCACTCCACACCGTACGCCCCACGGCTGCTGATATCGTGGATGCCGAGAGCTATACAGAGTACCTCGACCAGCACCCAGTCTATTTCTTCGGAAACGGTGCGGCAAAATGTAAGGAGGTCATCACCCACCCCAATGCACGCTTTGTGGAGGACGTCCACCCCTTGGCAAGCATGATGTTTCCCTTGGCCGAAAAGGCCATCGCAATGGGAGACTTCCAGGATGTGGCCTACTTTGAGCCCTTCTACCTGAAGGAGTTCGTGGCAGGAAAGAGCAAACCGCTCATCTGACCCCGGACAAATGGGAAGGCAGAGAGACCACAGGGGATAAACCCTCATTCAGATGAAAAGGGATGTCTGCATGAATCAGATGCATGAATGAACGGGAGACCTGATTAAGGCAGACGTTTGCATAAGGCAGCGTTTGAATGAACGGGATACCTGCATAAGGCAGATGTCTGAATGAGCGGAATGCCAGATTAAGGCAGACGTTTGCATAAGGCAGCGTTTGAATGAACGGGATGCCAGATGAAAGCAGACTTTTGCAGGACTTGGATTAAGAATGAAATGAATTAAAGATGATAATTCGAAACGATGTTACAGTATAATACCCAAAAAAAGAAAATGGCGTTGCCCGAGTATGGACGCAGCGTACAGAACATGGTGGACCATGCGTTGACCATCGAAAACAGAGAAGAGAGACAACGTTGCGCCAACACTATTGTGCGCATCATGGGCAATATGTTCCCTCCCCAACTCCGGGATAGTGCAGATTTCAAGCATAAGCTTTGGGACCATCTGGCCATCATGTCAGACTTCAAACTGGATATCGACTATCCATTTGAACTGGTGAAGAAGGAGGGTCTGGACAACAAACCGGGCAATGTGGCCTATCCGCACTCACGCATCCGCTACCGCCACTATGGACACCTCGTGGAGAGCCTCATCCAAAAGGCCATCGAAATGCCGGAAGGAGAAGAGAAGATGAATCTCATTGCACTCATCTGCAACCACATGAAGAAGGATTACCTCACCTGGAACAAGGATACAGTGGATAATGCCAAAATCAACCAGGACTTGATGGAACTGAGCGAAGGGCAACTCTCCATCACTCCTCAACTGGCCCAACTGATGGATAGACGCATCAACCAGGTATTCCGCGGAAAGCCCCAAAACGTAAAGAACCAGGCCAGCCCCGGAAACCGAAACAAAAAGAAAATCAATTGATGAGAAAGCCCCACAAGGCAATCATCACATGGTTTGACAACTGAAAAGACAAGTCCGTCAACTCAATTATAAATTATAAATTGAAGAACTGAACCCCGCGGCTGCAATCATCCGGAGGCAATTATAAATTATAAATTGTAGATTGTAAATTATAAATTATAAATTGAAGAACGACCCTGTCCACTAAAAGAATAGAGCTGTGATTAGAAAAGAAGATGTTTATCGGATTGGCACGTTCAACAAGCCACACGGTGTGCATGGCGAACTGCAGTTTACCTTCACGGACGATATTTTCGACCGGGTGGAGGCTGACTATATCATCTGTCTGATGGATGGTATTCTGGTGCCCTTCTTCATTGAAGAGTACCGTTTCCGCTCAGACAATGCGGCATTGATGAAGCTGGAGGAGGTGGATACAGCCGAACAGGCCCGCCGCTTTACCAATGTTGAGGTCTATTTCCCCATCAGCCACGCCGAGGAGGCAGAGCCGGAGTCACTGAGCTGGAGCTTCTTCGTCGGCTTTCGGGTGGAGGAGATTCACCACGGCTACGTGGGTGAGGTGACGGATGTGGATACGTCCACCGTCAATACCCTCTTCGTAGTGGAAGACATCCGTGGAGAGGAGCTGCTGATTCCTGCCTGTGAGGAGCTGATTACAGACGTTGACACCATACACCGCGTCATCACCATGAGCCTGCCCGAAGGGCTACTGAACCTCGATGAGATTGACGTGGCCGATTAAGAAGAGACAAAAGAGCACATGGAAAGGAAAAAAAATAAGAAGAAGCAGCGGTTGGCCTTTTGGAAAGACATCAAGTTCAAGTACAAGCTAACCATCGTGGATGAAAACACCCTACAGGAGGTGCTGGGCATACGTGTATCCAAACTCAACGGTATCTCTGTGCTCCTCTCAGCCTTGACCGTGCTCTTCCTGCTGGCGGCACTCATCATCACCTTCACTCCACTCAGAAACTATCTGCCTGGATATATGAACAGCGAAATACGTGCCCAGGTAGTGGATAATGCCCTCAAGGCCGACTCGCTGCAGAAGCTCCTGGAAAGACAGAATCTCTATATCGCCAACATTAAGGATATCCTCAAGGGAGAGGTCAAAGCCGACACCGTGCACTCCATCGACTCACTCACGGCACTCCGAGGGGACTCGCTCATGGAACGTACACGCCGAGAGGAGGCCTTCCGCAAACAGTATGAGGAGCAGGAACGGTACAACCTGACCAATCCTGCTGCTTCCGCCCAACGGGAGAGCCTGATCTTCTTCAAGCCCACCCGTGGACTGGTGACCTCCTCTTTCGACGCCGACCGGAAACATTTCGGCACGGACATCGCGGCCAACCCGGGCGAGAGCGTGGTGGCTACACTCGACGGCATAGTGGTGATGAGCTGCTATACCGCAGAGACGGGATATGTGGTGGCGGTACAGCACAACCGGGAGTTTCTCTCTATCTACAAGCATTGCCAGTCGCTCCTCAAACAGGAAGGCGACAATGTGAAGGCAGGTGAAGTGATTGCACTTACAGGCAACAGCGGAGAACTCACCACAGGTCCGCATCTGCACTTTGAGCTTTGGCACGGGGGAAGAGCGGTGAATCCGGAACATTTTATCGTTTTCTGAATCTTATACCTTATTATATACAACGAATGAAAAAACAAATTGCCATATTGGGCTCCACAGGGAGTATCGGAACACAGGCACTCCAGGTCATTGAGGAACATCCGGACCTCTACGAGGCCTATGTGATCACAGCCAACAACCGGGTGGAACGACTGATAGAACAGGCCCGAAAATTCCGCCCTGAGGCGGTAGTGATTGCCAACGAAGAGAAATATCCTATCCTGAAAGAGGCACTGAAGGATCTGCCTATCAAGGTCTATGCAGGAAGTGATGCAATATGCCAGGTAGTAACCGACCAGGAGGTAGACATGGTGCTCACTGCTATGGTGGGCTATGCCGGTCTCAAACCGACCATGGATGCCATACGGGCGCACAAACCCATTGCACTGGCCAATAAGGAGACGCTGGTGGTGGCTGGTGAACTGATCAACGAACTGGCGCAAGTGAACCGCACCCCTATCCTGCCGGTGGACTCAGAACATTCGGCGGTGTTCCAGTGCCTGGCCGGAGAGGGAGACAACCCCATCGAGAAGGTCATCCTCACCGCATCAGGAGGACCCTTCCGCACCTATAGCCGCGAACAGCTGGCCCACGTCACCAAAGAGCAGGCACTGAAACATCCCAACTGGGATATGGGAGCCAAAATCACCATCGACTCAGCTTCGATGATGAACAAGGGATTTGAGGTGATGGAGGCCAAATGGCTCTTTGGCGTCAAACCGGAGCAGATTGAGGTGGTGGTGCATCCGCAAAGCATCATCCACAGCATGGTGCAGTTTGAGGATGGAGCCATCAAGGCGCAGTTGGGTATGCCGGACATGAGGCTGCCTATCCAGTACGCCTTCACCTACCCCGACCGCAAACGGGCCTCTTTCCCCCGCATCGACTGGACGCTCTGCCGGGAACTGACCTTTGAGCAGCCCGATCTGGAGCGCTTCCGCAACCTGGCTCTCGCCTACGAAGCATTGCACCAAGGGGGAAACATGCCCTGCATCGTCAATGCGGCCAACGAGGTGGTGGTAGATGCCTTCCTCCATGACCGCATCAGCTTCCTCGGCATGAGCGACGTGATTGAATATACCATGCAGCATACCCCCTTCATCGCCAAGCCTACCTACGAAGACTACGTGGCTACCGATAGGGAAGCACGACGCATCGCAAGAACGAATCTTATACATTAATAATTAAAAACAGAACAACAGACTAATAGACAACAGATGGAAACATTTCTTATTCGAGCCCTACAGCTCGTCATGAGCCTCTCGCTGCTCGTCATCATCCACGAAGGAGGACACTTCCTCTTCGCACGCCTCTTCAAGACCCGTGTGGAAAAATTCTGCCTCTTCTTCGACCCTTGGTTCACCCTCTTCAAATTCAAACCCCGCAACAGCGAAACCGAATATGGCGTCGGCTGGTTGCCGCTCGGAGGATACGTGAAGATTGCCGGCATGATCGATGAGTCGATGGATACAGAACAGATGAAACAGCCCGAACAACCCTGGGAGTTCCGCGCCAAACCGGCCTGGCAGCGACTGCTGATCATGGTGGGCGGTGTGCTCTTCAACTTCCTCCTCGCCCTCTTCATCTACTCAATGATTCTTTTTGCCTGGGGCGATGAATACATTGCCGTCAACAAGGCTCCCTTGGGCATGGACTTTAACGAAACAGCCCATGAGGTGGGATTCCAGGATGGAGACATACTGCTGGCCGCTGACGGCGTACCCTTTGAACGGCTCAACGGCGACTTGCTGACGGCCGTGGTGGATGCACGCATCGTCACGGTGAACCGCAACGGTGAGAAGACAGCTGTCTATATCCCCGAAGGGATGATGGACCGACTGCTGACCGACAGCGTGCGCTTTGCCTCGTTCCGTCTGCCCTACGTGATAGACAGCATTGCACCGGGACGCCCCGCGGCATTGGCTGGCTTGCAACCGGGCGACAGCATCACGCGGATGAATGGCCAACCCATCGCCTTCTTTGACTTCAAACAGGAGATGATGGCTCGCAAGCAGGCAGATGCCTCTCTTACTACCGATTCAGCTCGGATAGCCAACCGTACCTTCGAGCTTACCTACTTCCGTCAAGGGATAGAAGCACGTGCCACCGTCACCACCGACTCGCTCTACACCATCGGCGTGATCGCCTGCATCGACAACCAGCGTCTCTTTACCGTAGAGAAGAAGGAGTATAGCTTCTTCAGCTCCTTCCCCGCCGGCATCTCGTTAGGCGTCAATACGCTGAAGGGGTACGTCAGCCAGATGAAGTATCTCTTCTCCAAAGAGGGCGCCAAGCAGATAGGCGGATTTGGTACCATCGGCAGCATCTTCCCGGCTACCTGGGACTGGCACCAGTTCTGGTACATGACAGCGTTCTTGAGCATTATCCTCGCCTTCATGAATATCCTACCCATTCCGGCCTTGGATGGAGGACATGTGCTCTTCCTCTTCTATGAAATAGTGACCCGTCGCAAGCCGAGTGAGAAATTCATGGAATATGCCCAAATGACCGGCATGGTCCTGCTCTTTGGCCTGCTCATCTGGGCCAATTTCAATGACCTGCTGCGCTTCCTGTTTTAGGCCATGAGTAGCCCGCTGTACAGTTAACAATACGAATGAAACTATTCCACATCAAGGATAAATGAAAAAAGGAACTATTGGGTTTTGGACGTTGATGCTGGTGCTGATCTGCACCGGATGCTCTTCCTCTTCCAAGGAGGAGAAGAGACAGCTTATCACCATGAGCAAAGAGGAGGCACCGAATACCAAGCCGCAATCCATGCAGGCGACAGTGTCAGACGATAACATTGCCCTCGGCGGAAAAAGCTATCACTCCACCGTAAGACGTGAACCTGACCCGTCGCTGACCATCGTCTCTAATGAGGAGGGCGAAAGGTTTGTGGACAACCGCATTACGTTGCACATCACCTGCGAAGGACGCACCATACTCCATCGGCAGTTTACCAAGGCTGACTTCGCCTCTATCGTAGGTGAACGTTTTCTCAAACATGCCCGCTTAGAGGGATTGGTCTTCGACAAGACCACACCTCGGGGCATGTCATTCGCCGCCAGTGTCGGCTACCCGCAGTCAGACCTCTATGTGCCCATCCGGCTCATCGTATCTCCCTCGGGAGCCATGCTGATGGAGAAGGATGAACTGATGGACGAAGTGCCCGAAGAGCCCAAAGAGGAAGGCAACGGAAAGAAAGAGTAAGCTATAACAAGATAATCAGAACTTCAAATCATCGCAATTATGAACTACGGATATGTAAAAGTAGCAGCTTGCGTACCTTCGGTGAAGGTGGCTCACTGTAAATACAACGCTCAGCAGATTGAGAAGGAGATACTTATCGCCGATGGCAAGGGGGTGGAAATCATCGCATTCCCCGAACTGAGCCTTACGGCTTATACCTGCGGCGACCTCTTTGGACAGCAGTTGCTCATCGAAGAGGCGGAAATGGCCCTCATACAGATTTTGGGCAATACCCGACAGACCGACATCATTGCCATCGTGGGTATGCCTCTTCCTGTGGGGGGCGTGCTGCTCAACGCGGCAGTGGTCATCCAACGGGGCAAAGTGCTGGGTGTAGTACCCAAGACTTACCTGCCAAATTACAAGGAGTTCTACGAAAAGCGATGGTTTGCCTCTGCCACAGAGGTTCGCGCCACACAAGTTCGCCTCTGTGGACAGCTGGCTCCCATGGGTACGGACCTGCTCTTTGAAACCTCCGGCACCACCTTCGGTATCGAACTGTGTGAGGATGTCTGGGCGGTGATTCCCCCCAGTTCGCGTCTGGCTTTGGAGGGTGCAGAAATCATCTTCAACCTTTCTGCCTCCGACGAGAGCATCGGCAAGCACAACTACCTCTGCAGTCTGATTTCACAGCAGTCGGCACGTTGTCTCAGCGGTTATGTACTGGCGTCCAGCGGTTTCGGCGAATCCACCACCGATGTGGTTTTTGCCGGCAACGGACTGATTTATGAGAACGGCCATTGTCTGGCGCATAGCCAGCGGTTCAGCCTGGAACCGCAGACGGTCATCAGCGAGATTGATGTGGAACGTCTGCGTACCGAACGGCGGGTCAACACCACCTTTGCGGCTTGTGGAGCCACCCTCAGGGGAGAAACTCCATACCGGAGGGTGACGACGGAGTATGTCAATCCTAAGGAGCTGACCCTGACACGTAGCTACGACCCGCATCCTTTTGTACCCCAAGGTCCTACCTTGGATGAGCGTTGCGAGGAGATTTTCTCCATCCAGACCAATGGTCTGGCACAGCGTCTGGTACACACCCATGCCAAGAGTGCCGTAGTAGGTATCTCGGGGGGACTGGATTCTACACTGGCCCTGCTGGTTTGTGCCCGCACCTTCGACCGCTTGGGATGGAGCCGCAAGGGCATCATCGGCGTCACCATGCCGGGATTCGGCACCACGGACCGCACCTATCGCAATGCAATGAACTTGATGAAGTCGCTCGGCATCACCATCCGTGAGGTGAGCATCCGTGAGGCATGTCTCCAGCACTTCGCCGACCTCGGACATGATCCTTCGGTACATGATGTGGTCTATGAGAACTCGCAGGCCCGCGAGCGTACCCAACTGCTGATGGATATTGCCAACCAGACGTGGGGCATGGTCATCGGCACGGGCGACCTCTCTGAACTAGCGTTGGGATGGGCCACCTACAACGGCGATCACATGTCGATGTACGGAGTCAACGGCAGCGTGCCCAAGACCCTGGTACGCCATTTGGTGAAATGGGTGGCCGAGCATGGAGTGGATGAGGAGTCCAAAGCCACCTTGCTCGACATAGTCGATACCCCCATTAGCCCCGAACTGATTCCGGCCAACGAAAAGGGAGAGATCACCCAGGTGACCGAAGATCTGGTGGGTCCCTACGAACTGCACGACTTCTTCCTTTACTATTTCATGCGTTGCGGCTTCCGCCCCTCCAAGGTCTATTGGCTGGCCAAACAGGCCTTCCGCGGCAGCTATGATGACGAAACCATCAAGAAGTGGCTCAGCACCTTCTGCCGCCGCTTCTTCAACCAGCAGTTCAAGCGCTCCTGCCTGCCCGATGGGCCCAAGGTGGGTAGCCTCTCCATCAGCCCTCGCGGCGACTG
Organism: uncultured Mediterranea sp.; assembly: GCA_946056155.1. GTDB lineage: Bacteria > Bacteroidota > Bacteroidia > Bacteroidales > Bacteroidaceae > Bacteroides. Next base: position 11,779 of record CAMGIP010000007.1, read on the forward strand.
GCGTATGCCCAGCGATGCCTGCAGCGATGCCTGGCTCAAAGAGGTGGAAGAGATGGAATGAATGGCGCGATAAAGATAGGTTGTATGGAATAGGCGCTGCGGCCAGGGAGTGCGATGGATATGAGTCGCATACGGCTAAGGCGATGACAAGATATAAAAAGAAGTGCGGTGAATACCCAAAAGTATCACCGCACTCTTTTTTGTAAGTTACCCCAAAACTTACTCTACCGTTATCTTCTTGATGGTGTAGCCATTGCCTACAAAGAGAGCACCGTCCTGATCTTTCATCAGCTGGATGGAGAGGTCAGTCAACGAATACTCCAGTACCATGTCACCGGAAATCGTGACGTCACCACGGTCGGGATCACCTTGACCCGTGAGGATATTGTTCCACCAGGCAGTAGCCAAGCAACCCTGTCCGTTGCCTGTGACGTAGGCACGTACGATACTTCCCGCACTGACCAACGAAGCAAACTGATTTTGCAAGGCAGTGAATGGGGTACCCCAGGTGACATCAAACGATCCCTCCCAGAGGGTCTCTTCCATCACCACAGGAGCCTCATCGGAAACCACAATGGTTCCGCCACCATAGGTTATGCCATCCACATCCTTGAGAGTAAGGCGGTAGGTACCCAGAGGCAATGTTTGGGGCACGGTATATTCTACATAGCTCTTACTGCCGTTCTCTACAAAAACAGCATCGATCTCTGCACCACCGAAGCAGACCTTGGTCACCTTCTCCATGTGGGTACCATGGAGCTTGACGGTGCTACCGGGCACCACCTGACGGTCGCGGATATCGTTACCCGGATTGGGATCGCCGTCCAAAGGACGCACAATCACCCGGCCCTGACGGGAAGTCTCCTTGCCCTTGGTGGTGGTAGCCACCACCTTCAGCATATACTCACCGGCAATCAGCGGGAGGTCGATAGTCAGTCCTTCGGCCACCTCTTCCTCATCAATATACCATTTCACAGTCGTGAAAAGAACCGGAGTCACCACCACGGTAGCATTCAGATTGACGTCACGGGTAATGTTCTTGAACTCACCCGGCACGCCATTGGACCAGTCGGGAAAGTAAGGGTCAAGGATGCGGGGTTCGTCATCCTCAGAGGCGGTGATGAAGGGATCGTCATCGGACGAGCAGCCGGTGAAGGCGGTCATGCCGAAAGAGAGCATCATCAGCATCAGGAAATAATAGAGGGTATTGTTGTTCTTCATTTTTCCAAGTTTATTATGATTATTCAAAATTTTGCTCATACTTATCCCACCAGAGACGCTTGCGCCAGTTGTCGCTGCCACCGAGACGCTCAATGGCCTCCTTATAGTTTGCGCTGTTATACTTCGACTCCAGGTTGGGGTACTTCAGACGGACAGGGATTTCAAAACCGTCTGTGCAGGGATAGGTGAAGTTACCAAACTTTGCACGGTCCTGAAGCACGGGGTAGTCAGAACGGCGCAGGTTGGCCCAAGCCTCAGACGGATTGGTGAGGTGGAGCAGGTAGGCCTCTCTGTTGATCTGCTCCTTGGGATTGGCTCCGAGGGGATGGGCAGCGATATAATCAGTAATCTCCTGATCCGTAATCTTGCCTTCTATATCGTAGTTGTTGTTCAAGAACTTCATAGCTGCACGCACACCGGCTGCGTAGTGTTCGGCGGCACTTCCCTGCACATTCCATCCCTTGACAGCAGCCTCAGCCAGCAACAGCTGCACCTCGGCCGAGGTCATCAGCACACCGGGATTCTCGGGCTGCAAAAAGGCAAGTGCCAGGAAGGGACGCACCATGCGAGCGGGATAGTTGTTCTGGTCATAGCCCTTCTCGGGATAGTCACGCACCAGAAGCTGCAGGGTAGGAATCTCAGAAATATCAGGCACGGTAGGCCACTGGTCCCACCAACAGGCTCCTGGGTCATTGGGTTGAGGACCGGTTCCCCCAGCATTACCCCAAGCGATCACCTCGTCCGTCACATCGAAGTAGCCCTCGGGCTTGTCTTCGCTGCGACCGGCATTGATGTAGTGACGGGCTATCTTTAACAGACGGGGGTCATTGTTCTCCTTCATCATGTTGTAGAGGGTAGAGCTGATAAAGGTAGGTGAGGTGGGGTCCTGACCATAGAGGATTTCACTAAGCGCATTGACACGGAAGTCAAGGTCACGCGATCCGTCGTAGAGCGTAAAGGGGGCATCCATGTATTTAATCAAGACATCCTCACTGCCATCGGTCAGATAGCCGCCATCAGCCTTAAGTGCCTTCTCAAACTCCTCTTGGGCTTTGGTGGGGTTGACATCCGAAATACGCATGGCAAAGCGCAAACGGAGCGAGTTGGCATACTTCTTCCAAGTCTCCACATTGCCGCTCATGGTGGTCACATCACCGGTAATACGGTCGGTGCCAGTACCCAATAGAGCTACACAGGCATCCAGTTCGCTGAAGAACCAGTTGTAGATCTCCTCCTGCGTGTCATACTTAGGCGTGGAGATACCTGCAATGTATCCAAGACCAGCCTCTGTACAGGGTACATCACCGTAGATATCAGTAAGTACAGACATCATATAAACGCGGTAGATACGCATCGCAGCGTTGGTATTAGGAGTCTCAGCAGAGTTATAGATACCATCCACCAGGTTCTTGATACCTACGGAATAGTATTTGTCCCAAACGAGACACATCTGATCGTTGACGGGCTGAATGGCACCTGCATGAAAGCTGACGTTCCATCCGCCGACATAGAACTGGGTAAAACCGGTGATGTAGCTACGGTAAGTATCCATCAGTCCGAAGTCACCATAGGTCTGCAGCAGGGCAGTGGTGAGCTGTGCATTGGGGTCAAGCGTAGGTGACTTGGTGTCGTCAGTATTGACCTCCTCCATGTGGCTGTCGCTGCACGAGGAGAATACACCACTCAGGGTAAGGGCTGCAAGCAACAGCATATAGCATCTCTTTTTCATTATATTCTGTAACATTGTTGAGTTAAACGGTATTAGAACTTCACATTCACGTTGATACCATAGCTACGACGCGAAGGCAGTGAGCCATATTCCAGCCCCAAGCCAGAGGTGTTGTAACCTGAATCCGGGTCAATGTTGGGGATATTCTTCCAAACGATGAAGGGGTTACGGGCTACGAAGGAGACGTTCAGACCCTTGACAGCCTTACCCAACCACTTCTCGGGGAAGGTATAACCCAAGGTAATCTCGCGGCACTTGATGTAGGAGTTATCATAGACAAACATGCTCGGTGCATTGCGCGATACGCTCTCCCAATAGGTCTGCGGGTCGATGGCAATGTCGTTGGGGCGATAGGTTCCATCTCCATTGTCGATAACACCCGGAGCGATGAAGCCCTTGCAGTTGCCTGCTGCACGCCACTGCTCGATGGTCATGCCGGAAGCCAAGCGCTTCTCCTCGGAGTCGTACCACTCCTGACGGCCTTCGAGGGTACCCATGGCCTTACCTGTCTGATAAGCAGAGCGCATAGACATGGAAAAGAGGTCTGCTCCAACCTTCACGTCGAATGCTGCCGACAGACGGAAGTTCTTGTAGGAGAAGGTGGAGTAGAAACCACCGGTCCAGTCCCAAGAGGCATTGCCGATGGTGCGGGGATTCTCATCGTAGAGAGGCATACCGGTCTCCCCATTGATGAGGATGTCACCATTTTCGTTGCGCATGAAGTCTGGAGCTACGATGGAACCGAAGTTCTTGCCCACCTCAGCACCTACTGAAACGTTACACCAAGTGGCTCTTTCGATTTCGAAGTAGTCCATTCCCTCCGTCAGGCTCTTTACCTTGTTGTTGTTCTTCGAGAAGTTGACACCGAGGTCCCAAGCGAAGTCCTTGACCTGCAGGGCACGACCGTTGAGCGAGATTTCAATACCCTTGTTCTGGATTTCACCGGCATTGATCAAGCGGTAGTTGTAGCCCGACGTAGATGAAGAGGCCAGGCTAATGATCTGGTCCTTGGAGTTCTGGTTATAGTAGGTGATATCTACACCCAAGCGGTTGTTGAGCAGCTTCAGTTCCAGACCCAGTTCGTAGGAGCTGGTCATGGTAGGCTTCAGGTCCTTGTTGGGCTGGGTGTTGTTGTTGATCATACCGATGGTAAAGCCGCTGTAGCTGTACTTGCCGGTAGAGTAGTTCAGACCCAACTGGAAGGGGTCGGTATCGCTACCTACCTTGGCCCAAGAGGCACGGAACTTACCGTAGTTGATCATGCTCTTGTTCTTGAGATATTCAGAGAATACCCAGCTGGCAGAAACCGACGGATAGACGTAGGTATTGTTGTTGGTAGGCAACGTAGAGGAGCGGTCGCCGCGGAGTGTACCCTCCAAATAGTAGGTATGGTCGTAACCTACGCTGGCACTGGCATAGATTGAATTGATCTGCTTCTTGTAGGTGCTCTGCTGGATGCTCTGTTCCTGATAGTTCATGATGGCGATGATACCGCTCATCTGCTCGCCCAGACCGGTGTTGATTGTGGTGCGGTTATCCACCTTGAAGATGTTGCCACCGAAGGTTGCATTCACGTCAAAGGCTCCGAAGTTATTGTTGTAGAGGGCCAGAATCTCGGCATTGAGGGTACGATTCTTGAAGGTGCTCTCCTGCAATTGACCGGGTGCCTTACCGGGTGTAGTACGGGCGATGTAGTCCTGAAAGCTCATGTAGTTGAGGTCGGTACCTACCGTGCCCTGAACCTTCAGGTGCTCGTCCACATTCCAGATAGCCTTGGCGGTGAAGCGGAACACATCTTTGTCACTTTTGTTGCCGTTCTTATAGAGGTCCCAGTAGGGGTTGCGGTTGTACTGGTCCAAACCGTTCCAGTTGGCATATTCACCGTTGGCATTCTGGTAGTTCTTCAGCCAGGCCTGGTTATAGGTACTGGCCAGTGTCATGAGGTTCTTACCCACATTGCTCTGTGAGTCGCCCAAGGCGGGACGGTTCTTTACATTTTCACGGATATAGCTGCCGGCGATGTCGAAATCCACCTTGCCCAAAGAGCTGTTCACACGCAGGTTGAAGTTGTCACGGCTCATGTTGGTTTGGGGCAGGATGTCCTTGTTGCGCATGTCGGTCACAGAGAAGCGCATACCTGTCTTGCCAGAGTTGGCCGAAACAATGGCGGTATTCTGGGCAGTGAGACCGGTACGGAAGAAGTCGCTGGCATTGTTGGGATAGATGTAAAAGGGACGGTCCACTCCATCAAAATAGGTCATGGTAAACTCATCGGCCTTGGGTCCCCAACTCATGTTGGTACCGGTATTGGCGGTAGGCGAGTACTTGCCGTTGTTGCCCATACCGTAGATGAGCTGTACATCGTCCCATTTGGCCAGCTGGGTGTCCATGGTGAAGGAGCCGTTGTATTCTACCGAGAACTTATCCTTGTCGGCCTTCTTGGTGGTGATGAGAATCACACCGTGAGAAGCACGGCTACCGTAGAGGGCAGAGGCTGCAGGTCCCTTGAGCACGGTCATGGTCTCAATATCGTCGGGGTTGACTGCGGAGATACCGTCACCAAGGTCATAACCACCTTCCTGACCGGCACTACCGAAGTTTGTATTGTCCAAGGGCACACCATCCACCACATAGAGAGGTTGGTTATTACCCGTCATCTCCGTGTTACCACGCAACATGACGCGGGTAGAACCGGAAGCTCCACCTGCTGTCTGGCTTACCACCAGACCAGCCACCTTACCGGCCAAAGAGTTGATGACGTTGGTCTCCTTGGCTTTGGTAAGTTCCTCACCCTTCACCTCAGAGAGTCCATAACCCAGTGCCTTGCGCTCACGCTTCACACCGAGGGCGGTTACCACCACCTCGTTGAGCAGTTGCGCATCGCTCTCCAGCATCACCTGCATGCCGTCAGTCGCCTTCACGACCACTTTCTTGTATCCCACAAAAGAGATTTCCAGCATTGCACCAGGTTGACACTCCAAACTGAAGTTACCATCAATATCTGTGATGGTACCTGTAGTGGAACCGACCACCATTACCGTAGCTCCAATCAGCGGTCCCTCGGCATCGCTGACGGTGCCTTTGACCACTTTGTTCTGATCCACAGCCATCTGAGCCTTCACAGCAGCAGGCTGGTTGGCTCGGACAGTGAGTGGGGTCAATGCCATGCCCGCACCGAGCAGGCATAGGATGAATTGTTTTTTTCTCATGTCGAACATTTAATTTGTATATAGATTATTTTGGTTGTGTTTGATTCACCGTTTGTTGCTTCCGGTGTTATCCATCGATTTTTCAGCCAATAGGTAGTAATTCGTTGGTTTACTGTTGAGTCTTGCCGTGTTTCATTCTGTTGTCTGTGTTCTTGAAATCTCTGTATTTGATTTCCGATGTGTTTTACCTGTTGTTTTGTGTTGTAATAAGTCCTCGAATACTACTTTTCATTGTCTGTATTATCTATCTCAGTTCACTGGGCAAAGATGCCCTGCAATATCCAGGGTGCCTTGACCTTCATGCCGCGTGCACGGTCAAAGATGCCGAACATCTCAGGCCCATTGCCAAAGTGGTTGTTGTCCCAGATAAAGGTGGAAAATCCACGTTTGCGTGCCTCATCCACAAAGGTCTTGCAATAGTAGGTGACATTCTCGTGCATCTTGTCCACCTCGGAGCCTTTGTAGTGGTCCGTCACACCCCATTCGCCGATGCAGATGCCTAACCCCTGTGCACTCCAGGTATTGACCACTTTGTCGAAGAAGTCTGTCAAGGTCTTCTCTGTGCTCGGGCTAATCTCTCCCTGGCTCTTGAACGCCTCACCCCACCAGTAGTACTTACACTCTCCGCAGTAGTCATAGGGGTTGTAGTAGTGAAATTCCACACTCAGGTAGTTGTTTCCGTTGCCCTCCATATCCTTCGGTACGATGAAGTCACCGTTGTTGATGCCGAACTCGGGATTGCATACGTAGGTCTGGACCATCAGGTGGCGTTTTTCGTTGTTGCCTCCTGTAGCCCGAACAATATCCACAAAGGTCTGGTTGTAGCTGTTCTGTACAGCAAGGTTCTCAGCCGTAGGCGCTCCCCACTTGCCCGGTTCGTGTACCTCATTGGTACCGGCAAAGGCCAGGCGCTCGTCATACTCCTTCAGTTCATTGGCAATATTCATCCAGAGCAGGGCCAGCTTACGGTTGTTCTCCTCCTGATTCTTATAATAAGGAAGACTCTCCAACCACTTTTCGTGATGTACATTGATGATTACTTTGAGATTTTGTGCCAAAGACCAGTCGATAACCTCCTTGATACGGGCCATCCAGGTTTTGCTGATGACCATCGCCTTGTCGTTGTTGATATGACACTGCCACCGCACAGGAATACGGATGGCATTGAATCCGGCATCCTTCACCGCTTTGATAGTCTTCTTGGTCACCACAGGGTTGCCCCATGCGGTCTCTGCCTTATCGGCTCCATCAGGATTACCGATAGCCATGCTCTCTCCGTCCTGTCCGGGAGCTGAGCACTCAAACTGATTGCCGAGGTTCCATCCCACGATGTCCCGGTTCCACTCTTTGGCAGTTACCTGCGCCGAAATAGAGGAGCAAACAGCCAAACATAAAAAGAATGTGCATAAAGTAATTTTGTTCATAACCATGATACATTTAAGGTTTTACACCGCTGCAAAGGTACGTCCACCCGCAGATATCATGGTTTCAAAACTCTCAATTCGGGGTTTCTAATCTCTCATATTTGCTTGGAGGCACCCCAAAATGCTTTTTAAAGACGGTACTGAAATGTTTGGCATTGGCAAAACCTACCATTTCCGACACCTCCAGAATATTTTTTCCTTGCGACAAGAGGGTAGCGGCTCGCTGTAGTCGTATGGTGCGGATAAAGTCCTGAGGCGTTTGGGCTGTAAAACTCTTCAGCTTGCCATAAAGCAACGTTCGGCTCATGGCCATCTCGCTACAAAGTTCATCGATGCCAAATCCTGCCTCACCCATCTTCTCTAACACAATGGCTGTAGCCTTGTCAATAAACGCATTCCCATCCATACTGCCCATTTCATCGGGGATTTCTGCCGCAACCGCATACTCCCCTTCCATCGGATGATGTACTGCGGAAGCTGAATCAGCCTTTTCACCGGCACTCCCCTCCTCCACCTGCTTTTTCTCCGTATCGCTGCAAGTGTCCAACGCTGCTGTACTCTCTGCTTCGATTGCCACCATCTGCTCTACCCTTTGTCGGTAGTAGTTGCTCAAGCGTCTGCGATTGGCCAGCAAGGAGTCTATCTTATGCCGCAGTATCTCCGTATCAAAGGGTTTGGTCATGTAGTCATCTGCTCCTTGCTGCAATCCGTCAATAATCAGCTGTTTCTCATGCTTGGCAGTCAGCAATATCACCGGTAGCCAGGAGGTATCGCAATTCTCTTTAATCCTACGGCAGAGTTCATCCCCCCTCATACGGGGCATCATCAGGTCGCTGACCACCAGATCGCACTCATGTTCACGCAGAAAATCCAAAGCCTCTACTCCATTCTCTACAGTAGCTATTGTAAAACGGTCTCCAAAGGCCAAAGAGAAGTAGTTTCTCAGGTCGGCATTGTCATCCACAAAGAGAATGACATCCCTACTCTCTTTCGGCTCCTCCTGCGGTTGAACGTCATTGTTGCTCTCCTCTGCCTCCTCCGCAAGTTCCACGGAGGCCAATTCATTCGGTTGGAGCTGCCCTTGACTCCCGAACACATGTTCCGGCTGCACGCTACTCTCAGCTGCATCCAGGGTAATCAGAAAGGCGGTACCCACACCCTCTTCACTCTCAAAGGTAAGTTCTCCCTGATGCAGGGCCACAATGCGCTTAGCCAACATCAGACCAATACCGCTACCCGTCTCCCTGGTCTTCACCGCATTTTCTGCCCGATAGAAACTCTTGAATATCATCTTGTGGGCCGATTTGGGGATACCAATACCTGTATCTCTCACCTCAATCTTCACCTTATCCCCACTCATCCAGGCACTTAGCTTCACTTTTCCACCTTTGGAGGTATATTTGATGGCGTTGGAGAGCAGATTATTGAACAATTTGTCGAAGAGATTGATATCAATCATCACCCTCAGCTGCTCCGGACAGTGCATATCCATCGTCAACCCCTTCTCTTGGGCCAGAAGGGCAAAGCGCTCCATGGAAGTGAGCATAATGGTCTTCACCTCTACAGGCACCTTTTTCAAGGAACCAGCCATCACATCTGCCTTTTGGAAATCCAGCAGTTCGTTGATGAGAATCTGCAATTTACCGCTATTGGTACGAGCTATATCCAAATAGCTCCTACTCCGGTCGGACAGCTGGCTGTCTGCCGCGATATGGGTCAAGGGCTCCAGCACCAGACTCAAAGGGGTGCGTATCTCATGGGCGGCATTCACGAAGAAATTAATCTTCTCATTGAAGTATTTGCGTTCCAACCTGCCGCGGTAATCTCTCAAGGCCATCAGCATGAGGGTAACCATTATCCCCATGTAGATGAGCCACGCCCAAAAGGTGTTCCACCAGGGCTGCGCCACACTGACTTTCAAGGTCCGGCTGTCAATCACATGACCGCTATTCCGACTTACTGTCCTGACTTTCAGCGTATAGTATCCGGGAGGAAGGTTGTCGTAACTGACCATAGCTATGGCAGTGGGGTTGTTCCACACCTGATTGAATCCCTCTAAGAAATATTGATAGAGAATATCCGTACTGTAACGGTAACATATACTCTCAAAAAAGATTTCCAGCGAACGCTGGCTGTTGGCCAACCTGAGTTTGCCGGCCTCCATCTCACGACTTAGACGGACACGCTCCTCATCGGTAGTCTCTCCCTTGATGTGAATGCCGGTGAAGCGGAGCGGTGCCTGATAGTCTATTCGGTCTATCAAGGCGGGATCCACCACCACGGCTCCATGCGTACTGCCAAACATCAGACGTCCGTCGGAAAGGGTAATGGTGGCCGCACGGTTATACTCTCGTCCCTGACCTGGAATCAGTTTGATAGCCCTCCCCTCCGCCGGATAAAGGGCGGAAAGTCCATTGTCGGTACCGGCAATGATACGACCCTGTCCGTCAAAAGCAAGAAGGCTGACGCAATTGGAGGTCAACCCTTCGGCTTCGGTATAGGTGGAAATGGTTCGGGAAGAGAGACTATACGCATAGATTCCTCCCCCATCGGTAGCCACCCAGACACTATCCGCCGAGCTGAAGAGAATGGATTTGACGAAAGTATTGACATCGCCACCGGTAAACTCTTCTGAGGTGAAATAGTGGGTGAAGCTATTCCGAGAGGCATCCACGACATAGAATCCGTTGGCCGTACCCACCGCCATCTTGCCATCCGGTGTGGGAACCATACATTCTACCGTCTGAATATCAAATGACTGTGATGAACCAAGGCTATAACTGCACCCCATATTCCTAGGGGATGCAGTTTGACCCGTGGAGGCGAAATGGACCAGTGGACCATCCAAACAGCCAATCCAGAGCCCACCCTCTTTGTCCTTCATCACGCTATACACATAATTGGTACTCAGATTGCCCTGTTCCCTGCTGAAGGCCGTGGTACAGTGACCTGATGGGGTGATGCGCAACACTCCGTCACCATAGGTTCCGACCAGAAGGTCAGCGCCATCTTCACAGATCGCCAGCACCACCTTTCCTTGAAGGGTATGCCTCCATTGCCCTGTGACCTGATTCAACGTACTCAACCCTCCATCGGTGCCGAAGCAGAGCAGCGCGTTGTGCTGCAGGAGGCAGTTTACTCCGTTGTTCATGAGCGACTGTTCCATATTAGGCTGGTGCTCAAAGGTTTCTATCATGCGGCCTGTAGGATAGGCAATATCCACTCCACCGGTGTAGCTACCCATCCAGATATTACCCTCCCTATCCCGCAGGAGAGCATAGATTCCGTTGCCATGCAGCACACCTCCTTGGGTATAATCCTGGCTGAAGAGTTGGAAGGCATGATTGCCATCCCGTTGCACGGCATATACTCCAGCTCCATCCAGTCCCAGCAACATAGTGGATTCATCCATGCGTTCAATGGCACGGACAGGCAGATGTGGCAGACGTTGGTGGGAATCATTGGACAAAGGTTTCCAACCGTCACAGGTATAGAGTAGCACTCCATTGCTTTGGGTGCCTAACCAAAGCCTCCCGCTGGCGTCATCATGGAAAGCGGTCAATACATGATCCGTAGTCAGCGTAAGCCATTTCTTGCCGTTGTCCCGCAGGATAAGGTAAGCACCCGCATTGGTATAAACCACCACCTGATCTCCGCAAGTGATGACCCCATTCAGATAGTCGTCATCGTTCCAATGAAGGATCTCCCCCTCGTCCGATGTCATCACAAAGATTCCATGATTGGTGGCTATCCATATCCATCCCTGACGATCCACAGTTATTCCATTGAGTATCAATCCATAATATTGAGGACAAAGCTGCCTAAACAGTTCAGTAAAGTGAGTAAGATAGGGTTCAAAACTGTCTGTCAGAGGGTGGTAAAGAAAGATATTGCCTTTATTATCATAGGCAAGTAGCTGCTGCTGAGGGGTCATCATCACTCTCATCGTCTTTCCACCAGCGTTGCTGAACCGGAGAGGGGTATCCATCTGATAATGCTTCAATAAGCGCCCGTTATACCTGGCTATCCCATTCTTCATGCTGAGCCAGATTTCGCCTTGAAGGCCCTCAACCAAAGAATATACCCTTTGGCTCGTCAGCCCATCGGTCAACCCCAGATGGCTGTAACGAAAATCCGAATGGCTTATCGTGCTGGCTCTCAGAGCAGAAGAAATAATGAAAAAGAGTAATATGGTCAGCAATTTGTTGTTCATATCAGTATAGATAGGTTAGAATCATCTGATTTTCGGCACAAATGTAACGAAAACCATCGAAAGATTCGCAGTTTTTAGCTACTTTTGCAGAACATAAAAACCTATCACGATGATATTCATAAAAAAAATCATAGCATGCTGTCTGCTGGCATTCTTAGGAGCAGTGGGTATGAGCCTCTCCGCACAGCCTTCTGCAACGGCGAAGATGCCCCGAGAATTCGTGGTGCTGACGGATGTAGTGCCCGACTTGATTTTGGAGATGCGTTACTACTCCACCTACAACTTCGTGGGCCAGCGAGTGGATGGATACGAAGAGCCTATTGCCCTGATTACACGTCAGGCGGCGGAAGCCCTGAAGGAGGTGAATAAAGAGCTGATGGCCAAAGGGTATCGGCTCAAAATCTATGATACCTATCGGCCGCAACGGGCGGTGAGTCACTTCGTGCGATGGGCCAAGGAGGTTGCCGACACGCTGACAAAACAGAGTTTCTATCCGCAAGTGGATAAACGGCTACTCTTCAAACTGGGGTTCATCGCCAGCAAGTCGGGACATAGCCGCGGCTCAACGGTTGACTTGACCTTAGTGGATGCCCGCACTGGACAGGAGGTGGATATGGGTGGTGTATTCGACTACTTCGGCGATTTGTCACACCCCTTCTACAAAGGGATTACAGCCAAGCAGAGGGCCAACCGCATGGTACTCCGTGAGGCGATGCTCCGCCACGGGTTCAAGCCGCTCTCCACGGAGTGGTGGCACTTCACGCTTAGAGAGGAACCGTTCCCTGATACCTACTTCGACTTCCCCATCCGCTACTACAGGGAAGAAGAATAACACCAGTACAAACGGAATATCAAAGAACTGAAAGTCGAAGGCTGATAATTAAAGCTTTGAGGATGGAAGAATCACAAATGAAAGGCTGGAAATTGAGGTTCAGTTCATCAAGGAACCGAAAGTTGTAGTCAAAAAATGAAATCCTGAAAATCGAAGTCTGAGAATTGAGGATTGAAACACTGATTATTGAAAACAAAACAGATAAACTGAATACAAAATGTTTAATTCGATTGGAAATATCGTAAGGCTCACGACCTTTGGCGAATCACACGGCAAAGGCATCGGTGGAGTGATTGATGGCATACCTGCCGGTATTGAGGTGGATATGGATTTTATCCAGCAGGAGCTGGACCGACGCAAACCGGGACAGTCGGTACTCACTACGGCCCGCAAAGAGGGTGACAAGGTGGAACTGCTCTCCGGCATCTTTGAGGGACGTACCACGGGTTGCAGCATCGGCTTTGTGGTATGGAACGAAAACCAACATTCGGATGATTATAACAACCTGCGGGAGGTGTTCCGCCCTTCGCACGCCGACTATACCTACACCACGAAGTATGGTATTCGTGATCACCGAGGAGGAGGCCGCTCATCAGCCCGAGAAACCATCTCCCGTGTGGTGGGGGGTGCCCTTGCCAAGCTGGCTCTTCGTCAGATGGGTATCTCCATTACTGCCTATACCTCTCAGGTAGGCCCCATTACCTTGGACAAGCCCTATTCAGCATATGACCTGACCCAGACCGAGAAGTCGCTCGTGCGCTGTCCAGATGCAGAGAAGGCTGCCGAGATGGAAGCCCTTATCAAGGAGGTGAAGGCTGAGGGTGACACCATTGGGGGTGTCATCACCTGTGTAGTCCAGGGGTGCCCCGTAGGTTGGGGAGAACCTGTTTATCACAAACTGCATGCTGCCTTGGGGTATGCCATGCTCTCCATCAATGCGGCCAAAGGATTTGAATATGGCGAAGGCTTTAGCGGCATGGAGATGAGAGGTTCACAACAGAACGACCTCTTCTTCAATGACGAGGGACGCATCAACACCCGCACCAACCATTCCGGAGGCATCCAGGGAGGCATCAGCAACGGACAGGATATCTATTTCCGCGTTGCCTTCAAGCCGGTGGCCACCCTGCTGCGTGAACAACCTACGGTGGATATCCACGGTGAGGATACGCTGCTCAAAGCCCGCGGCCGACACGACCCCTGCGTGCTGCCTCGTGCGGTGCCCATCGTAGAGGCTATGGCAGCCCTTACCTTACTCGACTTCTGCCTGCTCAACCGCACCCGCAGACTGTAAGCCAGACAGGGATCTTCCACATGAACCGACTGGGATCTCCCACAAGAAGATGCCCTGCCCAAACCCTAACGATTCTTACACCTTATTATATTTATAGTATCATGAACGAAATTCAGCATTACATCCAGGAAAATGAACCGCGCATGTTGGAGGAACTCTTCAGCCTGCTGCGCATACCCAGTATCAGTGCCAAGCCCGAACACCACGACGATATGCTCGCTTGTGCCGAGCGGTGGGTCCAACTGCTCCGTGAGGCGGGTGTGGACGAAGCATACGTCATGCCTTCCGATGGCAACCCGATGGTATGGGCCCAGAAAACCATAGACCCCAATGCTCCCACAGTGCTCATCTATGCCCACTACGACGTGATGCCGGCCGAACCATTAGAGCTCTGGAAAACCTCTCCTTTTGAGCCGGTGGTGAGCGACGGTCACATCCGTGGCCGTGGTGCAGACGACGACAAGGGGCAATCCTTTATCCAGGTCAAAGCTTTTGAATATTTGGTGAAGAAGGGATTGCTGAAACACAACGTAAAATTCATCTTCGAGGGTGAGGAGGAGATTGGTTCACCCAGCTTGGAGGCCTTCTGCGAGAAGCACAAGGAGCTGTTGAAGGCGGATATCATCTTGGTATCGGACACCAGTATGCTGGGAGCAGACCTTCCGTCACTCACCACCGGTCTGCGCGGGCTCGCCTACTGGGAAATTGAGGTGACCGGTCCCAACCGAGACCTGCACAGCGGACACTTCGGTGGAGCGGTGGCTAACCCCATCAACGAACTGTGCCGCCTCATCAGCCGTGTAGTGGACGCGGACGGACGCATCACCATGCCGGGCTTCTACGATGATGTGGAGGAGGTGCCGCAAGCTGAACGGGAAATGATTGCCCACATCCCCTTCAACGAGGAACGCTACATGAAGGCCATCGGTGTAAAGGCACTGAGCGGGGAGAAAGGGTACAGCACCCTGGAGCGTAACAGCTGCCGACCCTCGTTTGATGTATGTGGCATCTGGGGAGGCTATACGGGTGAAGGGAGCAAGACCGTACTCCCCTCCAAGGCATACGCCAAGGTATCGTGCCGACTGGTGCCCCATCAGGATCACGAGAAGATTTCAAAGCAGTTTGCCGACTATCTCGTCTCCTTGGCTCCCGAGAGCATCCAGGTGAAGGTAACCCCAATGCACGGAGGCCAAGGATATGTATGCCCCATCACCCTTCCGGCCTATCGCGCAGCGGAAATAGGCTTTGAAAAAGCCTTTGGTCGCAAACCGTTGGCTGTACGCCGTGGTGGCAGTATTCCCATCATCGCCACCTTTGAGCAAGTGCTGGGACTGAAGACAGTCCTGATGGGTTTTGGTCTGGAGAGCAATGCTATCCACTCGCCCAACGAGAACATGCCCATCGACATGCTGCACAAGGGCATAGAGGCAGTGGTGGAGTTCCACCTCAACTACTCCTCGAACTGACCCACTCCCTGACGGAGAAGCACCGGCTCACTGCCGGTGCAATCCACTACAGTAGAACCTTCCACACCCCCTATGCCACCATCGATAACCAAATCGATGCGGTCGCCCCACTTTTCATCCATCAGTTCGGGCTCCATGGCATACTCCATCTCATCCTCCTCTTCCAACGGCAGTGAGCTGACCATCAACGGTGCCCCAAGGGCCGAGGCCAACTCCCTCACAAAAGAGGAGGATGGCATGCGTATGCCCACCTCCTTACGGTTGCGGAAGATTTTGGGCAGACGGGTGGTCCCATTCAAGATGAAGGTGAAGGGGCCGGGCAAGTAGTGCTTCATCAACTTGAAAGTGGCATTATCCACTTTGGCATACTCGCTAATATGCCCCAAATCATAACAAATGATGGAGAGATTGTTCTTCTTGGGGTCAATCCCCTTCAACCGGCAAATGCGCTCAACAGCCCGCTCCTTCAAGGCATGACAGGCAAAACCATACATGGTGTCGGTGGGAAGAATCACCACTCCACCCTCCTCCAAGATACGCACCACACGGGCTATCATCTCCGGACTGTTGTTTTTGGCATAACACTTCTGCAACATATACTGCCCTCCTTATGGATTACTCTTCTGCACCCTCCAACCAGTCGAGCGAGAACCGATAGAAAGAGAGCACAAATCCTTTCTCAAAGTCTCCCTCTTCCACAAAACAGCCTACGGTGCCGTCGGGCAACTGGGCCAAAGAGGAATATCCCGAAACCTCAGGTACCAAACTACGCTTCACGCTCCAGTTCTTCCCCTCATCGTAACTGGCTATAATGGATACATTCTTGCGGAAATCCCAGTCGTTGGGCAAAGAGTGCAGAAGGAAACTGCGTCCGGCAAACCGGTATCGGATGAGGTCACCATTGCAAGCCGGCTCCACCAAGTCCTCTTGGAAGTAGGTATCACCCCAAGTGACACCCTGATCATGCGAGATGGAGAAACGACGATACCCATGCTTGGGATTACGGATGCTCATCAGCACATCCCCATTCTCCAACTCCACTAGTTTGGCCTCATCGCCGCAGCGGTCACCGGGAACCTGGGAAACACTCCACTGCTCGCCACCATCGTCGGAATAGATGGCATAGCAGCTGATGCTGTCCCCACGCACCGGCTTGGTACGGGTCACCAATACGGCCATGATACGACCACTGCTCAGCTGCAGTGCATTGCCGGAAGAGATAAAGGCACCATACCATCGGCTGCGCTCCTCATCGGCACAGTCGGGACCGTAAATCTGCGGCGTGATATCGCGTGGAGCACTCCAACTCAAGCCATTATCGCTGCTCACGGAGAGCATCAACTTCTGGCAATCTTCGGCACTCGACTGCCAAAAGCCACTTCCGGAGGCCATGAGACAGAGCATCTTGCCTGTGCGACGATCCACCACAACGGCCGGGTCGCCATATCCGACGGTAGTCTCCGCACCAGCCACCACAATAGCTTCCGACCAGGTGCGCCCCAAATCCGAACTTCTACGGCAGACCACATCGATATCATTGGGCAGGTCCCAAAGGCTATTGATACGTTTGTCAGCCACAGCCACCAAGGTACCGTCAGCAGCGGTCACCAATGCGGGAATGCGGTAATACTTAGAGCCGGCATCTCCCGGTGAGAACAACACGGTACGTTCAAACACGCCGGTAGGCATCTTTGGGGCACATGAGGTGAGGAGTACTACACACACCACCGCCCATAAGGAGAAAATTGTCTGTTTCATAGTCATACAAATGTTAGAGAGACAAAAGTAGCATATTATTTTGAAACCTCCTCACATTTCAGACACAAAAAAAATCCATTCCTCCAATCAGCCCCTCTCTCACCCCCTGGAATACTCACACACCCGCCCTTTTGCAATCGTTTGCAAACAAGTTGCAATCGTTTGCTTAAAAAAAAAGCTGAGTCTAAGAGATTATCACTACCTTTGTAGCGGAATCATACTACACACACGTAATTACCCGCACGTACGCCATGGCAAGCACAACCATCACCATCAAAGATATAGCCCGAGCATTGGGTGTATCCATCAGTACCGTTTCCCGTGCGCTGAAGAACAATCCCGACATCAGCGCAGAGACCCGGAAACTGGTGAATGATTATGCCCGCAAGCATCACTATAAACCCAACGCCATGGCGGCCAGTCTCCGCAGTAACCGGTCAAACACCATCGGTGTGATTGTGCCCCAACTGGTGCATCACTTCTTCTCCTGTGTACTGAGCGGCATAGAGCGAAAAGCGTCCCAGGCCGGATATACCATTCTGGTGGCCCAAAGTACAGAGAGTTATGAGGAAGAGGTGCGCATCGTACACCAGTTTCAGGAGTCGCGTGTGTGCGGAGTAATAGCCTCCTTAGCCAAAGAGACTTCCCACTATGAACATTACCAGGAGCTGATAACCAGTGGCATACCGGTGGTCTTCTACGACCGCATCTGCACAGGAATCAAGACCGAACGGGTGGTGGTGGATGACTATGCCGGTGCCTTTGCCGCTGTGGAATATCTGATACAGACGGGCTGCAAGCGCATCTGCTTCTTCGGGGCAGACCCCCATTTGGAGATTACCAAGAACCGCAAGAACGGCTATTTGGATGCACTGCACCGCTACCATATCCCAGTGGATGAGAGTCTCATCAAGACCTGCGATACCCGACAGAAAGCCATGGCCATCACCCCCGATATACTGGAAGGGGAGAACCGCCCCGATGCCTTCTTTGCCATCAATGATGCCACAGCCGCCGGCATTCTCTTTGCCTGCAAACTGACGGGCATCAAAGTACCTGAGGAGGTGAGCATCTGCGGATTCAGCGATGGCATGATAGCCCAAAGCACCTACCCCAAACTGACCACCGTGGAGCAACATGGCGAGGAGGTGGGGGCCAGTGCTTTTGATATCCTGCATGAAAAGATTGAGGATGCAGAGAAGGGAGAGGGAGCTCCTGCCCGAAACATCAAAAACCGCATTGTTCGCACCAATCTGATCGTTAGGGGAACAACGAAATAATAGTCACAACAGAGCATATAATCATCAAACATATCATTGAAACCATGAAAGTAAAACCTGATTTAAGTTTTTGGAAGCTGTTCAACATCAGTTTCGGATTCTTTGGCGTACAGATTGCCTACGCCTTGCAGAGTGCCAACATCAGCCGCATCTTTGCTACCCTGGGTGCCGACCCACACCAACTCTCCTTCTTCTGGATTCTGCCCCCTCTGATGGGTATGATTGTGCAACCCATCATCGGTATGCTCTCCGACAAGACCTGGTGCCGCTTCGGCCGACGTATCCCCTACCTCTTCGTGGGTGCCATCGTGGCTGTTGCCGTGATGTTGATGCTGCCGAACGCCGGTTCATTGGGACTGACCACTCAAGTGGTGATGTGGGGTCTGACCGGCACCATGCTCTTCGGCCTAATGTCGCTCATGTTCTTGGATACCTCCATAAACATTGCCATGCAACCCTTCAAGATGATGGTGGGCGACATGGTCAACATCCGTCAGAAGGGACTAGCCTACAGCATCCAGTCGTTCCTCTGCAATGCAGGCTCCTTAGTGGGCTACCTCTTCCCCTACATCTTCACCTTCCTCGGTGTAAAAAACACCGCTCCTGAGGGTGTGATTCCCAACTCCGTCATCTACTCCTTCTACATCGGCGCAGCTATCCTGATTCTCTGCGTCATCTACACAACGGTCAATGTGAAGGAATATACACCGGAAGAGATGGAAGCTTTCGGCCGTGAAGAGGCTGAACCTATTCCTTCCAACGCAACAGCCGCTGTAGCCCCCAAGAAGACAAGCATCTCCTACACCTTCATCTCCATCGGTCTGGTACAGTTCTTCTGCTGGGCCGCCTTCATGTACATGTGGACCTATACGCCGGGAGCCATTGCCGCACAGTGCTGGGGCACGACCGATGTGGCCAGCGAAGGCTACCAGGCTGCCGCCAACTGGGTAGGTGTAGTATTTGCCGTCCAGGCAGTAGGTTCTGTCATCTGGGCCACGCTGATTCCCCAGTTCAAGAGCTACAAGATGGCCTACGTAGTGAGCCTGTTAGTGGGCGGTGCCGGCTTCATCTCCATTCTTTGGGTGACCAACCCCTACGTGCTTTGGATCAGCTTCCTGCTGATTGGTGCTGCCTGGGCCGGTATGCTGGCTCTTCCCTTCACCCTCTTCACCAACGCTCTGCAGGGAAATCCCAAGATGGGTACCTACTTAGGACTCTTCAACTGCACCATCTGCCTGCCGCAGATTGTAGCTGCCGTACTGGGTGGCCCGGTACTGAAGATGCTCACCCCTGAAGGTGGTCCTGCCCCAGAGGTGGACATGCTGGTCATCGCTGGTGTATTGCTACTCATCGGTGCCGCCTGTGTAATCTTCATCAAGGAAAACAAGTAATTGACAATCCAAACACATTGATATAGATTCATGAAGAAATACCTGCAAATCGACGAATGGAACATCGTGGAGGAGGGGTTTGACCCCGACCGCCTACGCATGAGCGAAAGCATCTTCAGTTTGGGCAACGGACATATCGGCCAGCGCGGACACTTTGAAGAGAATTATGACAGCGACAGCTATCGTGCTTCGTTCGTAGCCGGAGTGCACTTCACCGAACGCACCCGCGTACAGTGGTGGAAGAACGGATTCTCCCGCTTCACCTCACGTATGCCGATAGCAGCAGACTGGAGCCTCATCAATCTCCGCTTGGTAGATGAGGAGCTGGATCTGGCCCACTGGAATGTGGACAGCTTCACCCGTCGTCTGAACATGCAGGAGGGCATTCTTTACCGTGAGGTAGAAGCCACCTCACCCAAGGGCAACAGCTTGAAGCTGGAGGTGGAACATATTGTCAACATGGCCCACCCCAACCTGTGTCAGATCAAGTTCAGTGTCACCTCGCTGAACTACTCAGGTCGCCTCTCGCTGTTGCCCTTGCTCAACGCGGAAGAGGGAGGTGCCGACCAACCGGAAGGGAAGGTTTGGAACATCCTGCGCTCAGAGTGCGGCAAGGAGTGCGCTGACCTCTGGACACAAACCCGACGCGAGGACAATCAGGTATGCTATGCCATGACCTACCAGTTCTTCAAGAATCATACCGAGAGCAGTCACGGTGCCATTCGCATTGAGAAAGAGCGAAAAAGCGGGTTCTGCCTCGGAGCAGATGTGAAGCCGGGTGACCGCATTACGCTCATTAAATATGTTTCGGTAGTCACCTCCCACGAACATCAGGTGCTGCACATCGTGGAGGCTGCACAGCAGCAGGCCATCCATGCCAAACAGACCGGATGGAACCAGCTGACCGAGGACCATCGGCAAGCCTGGAAACAGATCTGGGAAGACGCCGACGTCTCCATCGTGGGCGACCCCGCCGCACAGCAGGGCATCCGCTACAACATCTTCCAACTCTACCAGACCTACCGGGGCGATGATCCGAGACTCAACATCGCCCCCAAAGGATTCACAGGAGAGAAGTATGGCGGCAACACCTACTGGAACACGGAGCTCTGCTGCGTACCCTTCTTCCTCCTTTCTACCCCTAAGGACATCACCCAAAGCCTGCTGCTATACCGATACAACCACCTTCCTAAAGCCATTGAGAATGCCCGGCGGCTGGGGTTCACCGGAGGAGCGGCCCTCTTTCCGCAAGTGACGCAAAACGGAGATGAATGTCACAGCGAGTGGGAGGTCACTTTTGAGGAGGTGCACCGCAACAACATCATGGTCTATGCCATTGGCCTGCATGCCCTGGTCACAGGCAGCCTGGACTACATCATCCGATATGGCATGGAGGTGATGATAGCTGTCTGCCGCTTCTGGAGTCAGCGAGTCTCCTTTTCAGAGCCCAAACAGCAGTATGTGATTCTCGGTGTGACCGGACCCAACGGGTACGAAAACAACGTCAACAACAATTGGTACACCAACTTCTCCTGTCAGCAGAGCCTCTGCATGACGCTCAAAATCATCGATGTCTTACAGAGAAAGTACCCCGAGGAGATGAAACGGATTGAAGAGAAAACCCACCTCGATGCCGAGAAGGAGATGGCCCGGTGGAAGGATATCATCGACCGCATCTACCTCCCCTACGACGAAAAACGGGGCATCTTTGTGCAGAACGAGGGATTCCTCGACAAGGAGCTGCGTACCATCGCCGACCTCCGTCCTGAGGAGCGTCCCATCAACCAGCACTGGTCGTGGGACCGCATCCTGCGCTCCTGCTACATCAAGCAGAGCGACGTGCTGCTGGGATTATACCTCTACTCTTTCCACTTTGACGAGCAGACCTTACGCCGCAACTTTGAGTTCTACGAACCCATGACCGTACACGAATCCTCACTCTCTCCTTTTGTCCACTCCATCCTCGCCGCCCGACTCAGGCTGACCGATAAGGCCTACGAACACTTTATGCACTCGGCCCGCCTCGATCTGGACGACTACAACAACGAAGTGGATGAGGGACTGCACATCACCAGTATGCCGGGCAGTTGGTTGGCCATTGCACGCGGCTTCGGCTATTTCTTCGTCTGGGATAACATGGCCACATTTGCTCCCGTCAAGCCCAAGCAGTGGAAGAGCTATCGCTTCAAGGTCAATTACCACAATGCCACCTACGAAGTCACAGTGGCAGACGAAGTCACCATACAGCTCTATGGCCAGGAATCACAGGAAATCAAGGTCTATGGCCAGAAATATACCCTCTATTGTGGCACTCCTCTCGTGGTGCCCAAACAGGAGGCGGAATCGAAGTGAGGCCCAAGCGGGAATAGAGGTGAAATAAAACAAAAAAACAGACGATTTTCGCTACACAGCGGGAGCAATCGGTAACCTTTGCACCCAAAAACTGCACATTTTAACAGATTATGTGCGGAAAATCATTTCTTTATTGTATCTTTGCCGCCCGATAAAGGTTTAGGACGAGATGACACACACCTGCATACGCGGTGCAGGCTCTGTGCATCTCGACGTATTAAGGTAAAAAAGATGATAAAGAAAGTTTTGATTGCCAACCGTGGCGAGATAGCGGTGCGCATCATGCGCTCCTGCCGCGAAATGGGCATACTCACGGTAGCCGTATTCTCGGATGCCGACCGCACTTCACACCATGTGGCGTATGCAGACGAAGCCTACCCTTTAGGGGCTGCAGCCGCCAAAGAGAGTTACCTGAATATTGAGAAAGTGATTGCCACCGCCAAGCAGTGCGGAGCAGATGCCATCCATCCGGGCTACGGCTTCCTCTCGGAGAATGCCGCCTTTGCCCGTCGCTGCCGTGAGGAGGGCATTGTATTCATCGGTCCGGCTCCAGAGACCATGGAAGCCATGGGCGACAAGATTGCAGCCCGCCAGCGAATGATTGCTGCCGGAGTACCTGTTGTACCGGGCACGGAACAACCCCTGCAGAGTGCCGAAGAGGCCTTGGAGGTGAGCGACCGCATAGGCTATCCCGTGATGCTGAAGGCATCCATGGGAGGAGGAGGCAAAGGTATGCGCCTGATCCACAGTCGAGATGAAGTAGTAGAAGCCTACAACTCGGCCCGCTCTGAGTCGATGTCATCCTTTGGGGATGATACGGTCTATATCGAGAAGTTTGTGGAGGAGCCGCACCACATCGAGTTTCAGATTCTGGGCGACAACCATGGTCACGTGATACACCTCTTCGACCGCGAGTGTTCGGTACAACGCCGCAACCAAAAGATAGTGGAGGAGAGTCCCTCCCCCTTCCTTACCCCTGAACTGCGCAAGGAGATGGGCGAGAAGGCAGTGGCCGCAGCCAAGGCGGTCAACTACAGCGGAGCCGGCACCATTGAGTTTCTGGTGGACAAGCACCGCAACTTCTACTTCCTGGAGATGAACACCCGTCTGCAGGTGGAGCACCCCATCACAGAAGAGGTGGTGGGTGTGGATTTGGTCAAGGAGCAGATTCGCATTGCCAATAACGAGGAGCTGCACCTCAAGCAGGATGAGCTTTTCCAACGCGGACATGCCATCGAGTGCCGTATCTGTGCCGAGGATACCGAGAACAACTTCATGCCCTCGCCGGGCATCATCAAGCAGCTCACCGAACCCAACGGCATCGGTGTACGCATCGACAGCTATGTCTATGAGGGCTACGAAATTCCCATCTACTACGACCCGATGATAGGCAAACTCATTGTCTGGGCCACCACCCGCCAATACGCCATCGAGCGTATGCGCCGTGTGCTCTACGAGTACAAGATTACCGGTCTGAAGACCAATCTGGCCTACCTGAAGCGCATCATGCACGTGCCTGACTTTGTGCGCGGCGAGTACAATACCCTCTTCATTGCCAAGAACGCCCGTATGCTGGTGCGCAACAACGGCAGCAACGAAGAGATTGAAAACATCGCCATGATAGCGGCCTATATGGACTACTTAGTCAACCTCGAAGAGAACAGCCCGGCCAACCGGCTCACCGACAGCCGACCCATCAGCCGTTGGCGCGAGTTTGGCCTGCAAAAGGGAGTATTGAGAATCTAACCGTCACCATCACAGCAGTTTTATTTTTATGGAAATACATATAGGAGAACGCGTGGCAGACGTCACGCTGATAAGCAAAGAGGGCAACAAGGTGCAGCTGAGCATTGACGGTGTGCCCTACGAAGTAGATATCGTCATGGCCGAGAACGGCAGTTGCTCCATCCTCCACAACGGCAACTCATTCAATGCCGGACTGGTGAAGGGCGAAGGGGGCAAGAGCTACGACATCAGCATGTTCTACCGTTCGTATCACGTAGATATCGTAGATACTCAGGCCAAGTACCTGCACATGCGCAAGAGCGCGGAAGAGAAGCAGGAGAACAAGCTGGTGGCTCCCATGCCGGGCAAAGTGGTGAGCATCCCCGTCCAGGTAGGCGACCGCTTGGAGGCAGGTGACATTGCCATCGTGCTGGAGGCCATGAAGATGCAGAGCAACTACAAGGTAACCGCCCCCTGTATCGTAAAGCAGATTCTCGTGGCAGAGAATGACCCCGTGAGCGCCAACCAGACCCTCATCGAACTGGAACTGGTCGAAGAGGATAAATAATGTGAAAAACAATAGATACAACAAGGTTAGCAAAACCATCCGACAATGAAGACAAAAGAAGAGATATATGCACGGTTCGAGGAGATGGACCGCAACGCTTCCTTAGGAGGAGGCATAGAAAAGATTGAGAAACAGCATGCTGCCGGCAAGATGACTGCCCGCGAACGCATTGAGATGCTTCTGGACAAGGGCACCTTCTGCGAGATGGATAAGTTCGTAGGCCACCGTTGCCACGACTTTGGCATGGAGAAGAAGCAGATAGCCGGCGACGGCATGGTGACGGGCTATGGCAAGATTGATGGCCGCCCCGTCTTTGTCTATGCCTACGACTTCACCGCCCACGGCGGCTCGCTGAGCGAGAGCAACGCAGCCAAGATTGTGAAGGTGCAGCAGATGGCACTCAAGACCGGTGCACCCGTCATCGCCCTCAACGACTCAGGTGGTGCACGCATCCAGGAAGGAGTGAACAGTCTGGCCGGCTATGCCTCCATCTTCTATCAGAATACCATCGCCTCAGGTGTGGTACCTCAGATTTCGGCCATTCTCGGTCCCTGTGCCGGTGGAGCCTGCTACTCCCCTGCCCTGACCGACTTCATCTTCATGGTGAAGGAGCAGAGCCACATGTTCATCACCGGTCCCGATGTGGTGAAGACCGTCACCAACGAGGTGGTGGATAAGGAGACACTTGGCGGTGCCGACACCCACAGCAGCAAGAGCGGTGTGGCCCACTTCATGTGCAACAACGAGGAGGAGACGCTGATGAGCATCCGCGAACTGCTCAGCTTCATCCCGGGCAACAACATGGAAGATGCCCCCATGGCCGCCTGCAGCGATGACATCCACCGCGTCACGGAGGCACTGCAGAATGTCATTCCCGACGATCCCAACCTCCCCTACGACATCAAGGAGATTATCGCCCCTGTGCTTGACAACCAGTACTTCTTCGAGGTGCAGCCCCACTTTGCCAAGAATGTGGTGATTGGCTTTGGCCGTCTCGGTGGCCGTTCAGTAGGTATTGTAGCCAACCAGCCCGCCTGCTTAGCCGGTGTACTTGACATCGATGCCAGCGACAAGGCCGCTCGCTTCATCCGCTTCTGTGACTGCTTCAACATCCCCCTCATCACCTTCGAGGATGTCCCCGGCTTCCTGCCCGGCACCCAGCAGGAGCACCACGGCATCATCCGTCACGGAGCCAAGATTGTCTATGCCTATGCCGAGGCTACCGTACCCAAGATTACCCTCATCACCCGCAAAGCCTATGGTGGCGCCTACATCGTCATGTCAAGCAAGCCCACCGGAGCCGATGTCTGCCTGGCCTATCCGCAGGCCGAGATTGCCGTCATGGGTGCTGAAGGAGCAGTAAACATCCTCTACCGTAAGGCATCACCCGAGGAGAAACAGGCCATTATCCAGGAGTATGAAGAGAAGTTCTCCAACCCCTATCGTGCCGCTCAACGGGGATATATCGACGAGATTATCCTGCCTCGGGATACCCGCTTCAAGCTGGTGCAGGCCTTAGAGATGGCACACAACAAGAGCCAGAGCAATCCGCCCAAAAAGCATGGCAACATGCCGCTCTAAGGCATGAAAATCAAGTTATTACAGGTACATAACTTTTTTTCAGTAAATTGATGCCGACGAAAGGGTGAAAAAGTATAACTTTGTGCGTTTTTTGAAAAGAGACGAAACAAAAAGTGCATAACTATATAAAGTAAGAGAATAGCATATGACAACGGGATTTGATAATGAGAAGTATCTCAAGATTCAATCTGAACACATCAAAGAACGCATTTCCCAGTTTGGGGATAAGTTGTATCTTGAATTTGGAGGAAAGCTCTTTGATGACCATCACGCCAGCCGCGTGCTGCCGGGCTTCCAGCCGGACAGCAAGCTACGTATGCTCCTTCAGCTGAAGGACGATGCTGAGATTGTGATGGTTATCAATGCAGTAGATATCGACAAGAACAAGATGCGCGGCGACTTGGGCATCACCTATGACAAGGATGTCATCCGCCTGCGCGACGAGTTCACCTCCTGTGGACTGTACGTCAGTTCGGTAGTCATCACCCACTTCAACGGCCAGTCCAGTGCTGTGGCCTTCCGTGAGCGTTTGGAGCGCATGGGCGTGAAGGTGTATTATCACTACATGATAGAGGGCTACCCGACCAATGTGGCCTTGATTGATTCTGACGAAGGATTCGGCAAGAACGATTATGTCGTCACCACCCGTCCGTTGGTGGTCGTGACTGCTCCTGGTCCCGGTAGCGGCAAGATGGCGGTCTGCCTCTCCCAGCTCTACAATGAGAACAAGCGCGGGGTGAAGGCCGGTTATGCCAAGTTCGAGACCTTCCCCATCTGGAACATCCCCTTGAAGCACCCGGTGAACGTGGCCTACGAAGCGGCTACAGCCGACCTCAATGACATGAACATGATTGACCCCTTCCATCTGGAAGCGTACGGCAAGACCACGGTCAATTACAACCGCGACATTGAGATTTTCCCCGTGCTGAATGCCATTTTCGAGGGCATCTACGGTGAGAGCCCCTACAAATCGCCCACCGATATGGGAGTGAACATGGCCGGCTACTGCATCTCGGATGACCTGGTATGCCGCGAAGCCTCCAAGCAGGAGATTATCCGCCGCTACTACTCAGCCATCGTCTCCTTGGCTGAAGGAAAGGACAATGCCTCAGAGGTGAACAAGATTGCATTGCTGATGAGTCAGATGCGCCTCACCACCTCCGACCGCAAGCCGACAGTGGCTGCCAAAGGCCGCATGGACAGTGCCGGCACCCCGACCGCAGCTATCCAACTGCAGGATGGCACGCTGATTACCTCAGAGACCAGTGCCCTGCTCGGTCCCTGTGCCGCCCTGCTGCTCAATGCGATGAAGCATCTGGCAGAGATAGACCACAGCATAAAGCTGATACCTCAGAATATGATCGAACCTATCCAGCGGATGAAGACCTCCTTCCTCCACGGAAACAATCCCCGACTGCACACGGACGAGGTGTTGGTAGCCCTTGCGGTACTGAGTCAGCACGACGAGAACTGCAAACGAGCCTTGGACTCCCTGCCCCTGTTGGATGGTTGCCAGGTACACGTGACCACCATGCTGAGCGAAGTGGACCGCAAGATCTTCAAGAAGTTGGGTTGTGACGTCACCTTCGACCCCATCAAGAAGTCGAGACAAAAGGCATAATCACAATACATACAAAAACATTTCCGGGCCGCTATGGGTAACCAGAGTGGCCCGGAAGTTTTATATCGGAGCTACACGTTCACGAAACGAGTGTGGAAAACTGATATTTCAGAGAAGATATACTTCTCGGGCCAAGTAAGTATATCTTCTCCGGCAAGGTAAGTATATCTTCTCTGAAAAGTAAGTACTACTTCAGAAATCTCAGGTCATTACAATTTTCCTTTTTATAGACAACGTGCTGTGCACGTTCAGCACTCGATGTGCGCTCGTAAAAGTGTGGAGAACAATGAGTGAACATTGAGTAATCATCGTGCGCTACACGAACAAGCTTCAAGACAAGACTGGCCAGTATTATGTGTGGTGCTTTGCAACCCCAGTTTGCTGACCACTGGCAGTAGATTCTTGCCGAGGGAGTTTCTGACTGCAATAGCTTCAGATGCCTTCATCTACCCACAATTTTCCTTTTTATAGCAGTTATTTTGCGCAAATCTGCATTTATATCGATTATTTTTGTAATTTTGCTCATACAAAGTAGATTTTTACCATGGCAACATTAAATCGCATAAAAAGTTGTCTTTGCAGAACGTAATCTAGACAACAACTGGCTATCCGACATACTCGGCGTGACATATCACGGTAATAAAGCATGTAGGTAGTAATAAAAATTGAAAAAACGATAAAAGTACATTTCATAACACCGTCATAGTAACATGGACAAAGCGCAACAGATACTGAAGTCGGTTTACGGTTATGACACCTTCCGCCCCTTGGAGAAAGACATCATTGATTATGTTGTTTCGGGGCATGATGCGCTCGTGCTGATGCCTTCAGGTGGAGGAAAATCCATCTGTTATCAGATTTCGGCTTTGGTGCTTGATGGTGTTGCCATGGTGGTATCTCCGCTAATATCGCTGATGAAGGCTCAATCCGTTCAAGGTTAAGAAAAATGGGATTAATGTAGAAAGAGAATCATGTCCATCTGGAGTAAAATCATAGAATCTGTAGGCGGTATTGTTTCAGCTTATGCCAATGAGGAGGTGCCGCGCGATGCGTCCAAATATGCCCTTGTAGATTGCGAGGTAGGCATGAAAGACAAGCGGGTTCATGATATTGGAGTTTTGCGGTGGGATGGTGCTGTTTTTCATTCTGCCAACAAACATGCCATGAAGCAATTTCTGGATGGTGTGGATTATCTCTGCGGTCACAACATCATCCATCACGATGCAAAATACCTGTTTGGGGAAAGCTTCAAGAAATGGGCTTTGGTAGACACTCTGTACGTTTCTCCATTATTATTCCCAGAACGGCCTTACCACCGATTGCTGAAAGATGATAAGTTGATGAGCGAGCAGATGAACAATCCGGTAAATGATTGCGAGAAAGCTCGTGATTTGCTGATGGAGGAGGTAACGGCATGGAAGGCACTCTCTGAGAGAAAACAGGTCATCTATACGACGCTGCTGCATAACGTTCCAGAATTCCGGGGATTCATTGCTTTTGTTGGTGCAAAGGCGGTGGATATAGTACAAATACCCGAATTGGTTCGTGAGGAATATAAAGGTAAAATCTGCGAGCATGCGGATGTGGCAGGTATCATGATCCAACAACCTACAGAATTGGCATTTGCGCTGGCGCTTATAGACACGGCGGATTATCGTTCGGTCACTCCACCATGGGTGCTTCATACCTATCCGAACGTGGAGAATGTAGTACGTCTGCTCAGACACACGCGATGTGAGGAAGGATGCCCATATTGCCATCGAGACCTTGATGTTCACCACAATCTGAAACTGTTCTTTGGCTATGACCAGTTCCGCACCTACGAGGACGAGCCGTTGCAAGAGAAGGCTGTAAGGGCAGCTGTAGAGGGAAAGTCGCTGTTGGCCATATTCCCTACGGGTGGAGGAAAATCACTTACGTTTCAGTTGCCGGCCTTGATGGAAGGCCGTACGGTACACGGACTCACGGTGGTCATTTCGCCTCTGCAGTCACTTATGAAAGATCAGGTGGATAACCTTGCCGAACGAGGCATTGCGGATGCTGTTACTATCAACGGACTGCTCGACCCTATCAGTCGTTCTCTGGCCATAGAGCGCGTGCAGGATGGCGATGCTTCGTTGCTGTATATTGCGCCCGAGATGCTTCGCTCGAAGA
>CAMGIP010000008.1 GCA_946056155.1 uncultured Mediterranea sp.
TATCTTTACTGCAGGAAGTGGTCGAAAAAGCGGAAGACCTCCTGCTGCATGGCCCGGTTGAAGAAATGCTTCTCATCCCACAGTCGGGTCACCAATAGCCCATCGGACCCCTGCTCCTCCCATACCGACCGCAGATGGCGGTAAGCCTCCTCCACCCCCTCGATGGGGAAGAGCTTGTCGCGCGTGCCGTTGAAGAACAGGGCAGGCTTAGGGCAAGCTATGGCCGCCACGTGCGGATAGTCCAAGTAGCGGCGCAGGCCCGGCACCAGCATAGAGAAGGCCGATCCCCCCTTGTTCTGGTTGTTGTTCAAGGTCATCAGATGGTCGGTGTCATTCATCCAGCAGATGGAGGCAGAGACCTTCACCACCTCACTCAGCGCAGCCAGCATCCAGGAGCGGTAAGCCCCCATGGAGAACCCGAGACAGCCGATGCGCTCCCAGTCCACATAGGGCAACGAGGCGAGAAACTCCGCACTGCGCATATCATCGGCATGGATCACCGAAGCCCAGGAGCTGCCCATCTGCATCAAGTTCGAGGCCAACGCCTGCTGCATGTCGTACTGGCTTCCACCCTCGCAGCCACGGTCGCCCCAGAAGAGGGCATCCACACTCAGTACCACATAGCCGCGGGCAGCCAGAGAGTCCCCCACAAAGCTACCATCGTAGCACTTATCCACCCACTGCCTTGCATCCTCGGCAACAGCCTCGCTCACCCCGAACGGTCGCACCAGCTTCTCCTTGCCGATGGAGAAGTGGGCACCGTGGTCGTGCAACAGCACCACAGCGGGGAAGGGTCCTTCGCCCTCCGGCACCAGCAGATAGCCCTTCACCCGGCTCCAAGCCGAGAGGTTGAAGCTGATTCGGTGAGCCGCATAACTCCTCCCCGTTTCCCCCTCCTTAGATTCCACTCCCTTTCTCCTTTCGGTCGCTGTCAAAGAGCTTTCGTTTGTCGGTATCCTCCTTTCGGTCGCTTCGATGATCAGATTCCATTGTTCGGGTGGGGGAGGCAGCAGTTGCAGGCAGTCAAGCACCACCTCTCGCGCCCTGCTCTTCCATGCCTCAAAGTTCCGAATGTCACTCCTTCCCCAGGCCAGCGGGTAAGTAAGCTGCCCCTTCATCGCCTCGAAGAAGGTGGGCATGCGATGGGTAATCTCATAAGAATTCTCCTGTGACAGCAGGGAGAGCGGGCAGACCAAGGTCAGGGCGAAGAGCAGACAGAGCGGGCGCAAACGGCCAGATAGAGGAGAGCCAGCACCAGACAAAAGGGCTCGTATAGAGAGAGAAACCGTCAGGTGGTGACCCCTCGATATGAGGCAAGTGAACAAACGGAAGTAGAAAAGATGTTTCATGAAACAATCGGTTGAGCAGGTTTTACGCTACAAAAATAGCACTTTCAAACAAATTTTGCACATATCCTGCCGGATAATCTACATGGCCAATCGCCAAAACTTCCTACCTTTGTCCCGTTGAAAACTAATAGATAAACATTTTATATTACGACAGCCATGAAAACGTTGCTTTTCCTGCTTTTTACTTTTGTATCTATAGCATGTTCCTCATCCCCTTCGCAGAGCGAAGAGCCGGAAATGCCCGGCACGCCCAATACACCGGACAATACGGTCAAACCGTCTAATCCTACCCCCGACAACAACCTACCGGCCTGTCCCGGCGGTTTCGCCGCGTTCACTCAGGCACCCACCGGAGGTAAGGGAGGCAAGACCCAAGTGGTGACCACCCTGGCTGAGCTCATCTCTGCCCTGAAGAGCAGCGAACCGCTGATCATCTATGTCAAGGGCGAGATTACCTTCACCTCTATGCAGAAGGTGCTGGCCCAGAACAAGACCCTCATCGGACTGAAGGGCTCCAAGTTGGTGAGCACCCAACGTACCGAGGTGGACAGCAGTGGCAAGAGTACTACAGGTATCCTCTATATTCAGAACGGCTCTTCCAACCTCATCCTGCGCAATCTGACCTTCGAGAGTGCAGGAGCCTACGACTGCGATGGCAACGACAACCTCTGCATCGACGGTACCACCCGCATTTGGGTCGATCATTGCGATTTTCAGGACGGTGTAGATGGCAACTTCGACTGCAAGAACGCCTCCGATGAGATTACCGTCAGCTGGTGCCGTTTCCACTATCTGAAGGAGCCCCTTGCCGGAGGTCCCGGTGGAAGTGACGACCACCGCTTCACCAACCTGTGGGGCAGTAGCCAGAACAACACACAAGACCGTGGCCACTTGCGCACCACCTTCTACGGCTGCTGGTGGGACGAAGGTTGCCGTGAGCGTATGCCCCGTGTACGTTTCGGTCAGGTGCACATTGCCAACTGCCTCTACAGCAGTTCGGCTACCAACTACTGCATCGGTGCCGGCTACGAAGCCAGCGTGCTGGTAGAGCGTACCGTCTTCAGCGGCATCCCTGAAAAGAAATACATCTATAAGTCGATAACCGAAAAGGACAGCAATGGCGTGGAGCGTAGCGGCATCGTAGAGCTGAAGGATTGCGCCTTCCCTAACTCTCCCACGGCAGAGAGTCTCGGCACTACCTTCACCCCCGCCTATAGCCTTACTACCCTTCCCGTAAGTGAGGTTGAGGCCAAGGTTCGTGCCGAAGCCGGAGCTACGCTCGATGTGGAAGAGCCTTGATTCCTACAGTCCGCTCGGCTTACCGTCACCCTCTTTAGGGATAATTTACAATGTCTAATTGAGTGGATGAAGTTCCTTTCGGTTGAAAGGGGCAGATGGGGTACGTACCCCTCCAAAAATAAACTGTGAACTGTGAATCTGTGAATATTTTTGCAGTCGTTAACAAAATCGGTGCAGATAGGGGTGCCGAAAAAAAACTGTGAACTGTGGAAACTGTGGAATTTGCGGTTGTTTACAGATTGCTCGTGTGGCACCATATGAAGAAGGCCCGGTGATTCATTTCATCGGGCCTATCTTACTATGGATACCTTACGTTGACCATGATGATTTATTATTCTACATCTGCGTTGTATCGTTACCAATACACCGCCACCGCTTTCCCTCACCTTCGCCTCAACATCGCCTTACCTTCGCTTTTTCGCTGCTTAGAAGGCATTGCAGGCAGACAATCAGTAGGAATAGAGCGAACAATGAGCAGGTCCGATATCTTCGTGGACTCCCATGAACTTTTGTTGCGGGATCCATTATTCCCTCCCGGAGCAGTGGAAGCCGGTTTTCTCTTTCCAAAAGAAATTAGCTTGATGTTTCCGGTGTGAAGTCTCGAGGATTTTATTTAATTCTGCACTGTTACCTACATAAAGTGGTATGTCGGAATTTCCGACATACCACTCAGCATGGCGCCATAGAAGAGAAAACGCACTTACCGAATATCGTAAATATCAGGTGAAGACCCTTTAGCCAGTGGAACAGGCATATATAGACAGCAACAAGATACTTGGTAAAATTCCGTTCGCTCCATTCACGGGGCGGCAACGCTGTTCAAGAACGGCTACCTTCCGCAGCGGTACCTCGGCATAAATCCCTTCCCGCGGAAAAAAAGCAAAAATAATTTGTTTATTCAAATAACTCTTTTTATTTTTGCCCATATGAAAACACAATGCCTGATAATTAGTCTGTTGGTTGGACTGTCAGTGAGCCTCTACGCTCAGCATAAAGCCTCTACGCAAAGCATCGACTCTTTGCGCAGGGGCTTTATGGTTGATGCGGATGAGATGAAAAGGGAGTTTGATGATTATGTGCGCCAAGCACAGGAGGATTATCAACGCTATGAGGCTCAGGCGCGTATGGAGTACTTCCGCTATGTCGCTGAAGTGAAGCGCATCTGGGGCGAAACGGCTGACGGAGGCATCGTGGAGGATACTAAGAACCTCTGGGTGGAGTATGACAAAGAGTTTGCTTCTCGATCGGTGGTGGATTTTGAAAAGGGGGAGATTGTGGTTGAAGTGGTATTGAATGAGGAGGAGAAGAACGCACCGCAACTACGTGAAAAAAGATTAGAGAAGGCAGTGCGTCGTCTCTTGGAGAGCAGGGGCTCTTCCTGCCCCTACGCCTCGAAGGTGGATAAACAGGAACCGCTGACCCGACGTCCTATTCTGGAGGGACTGGTCGATTTCTCTCCCTATCCGCAACTGACAGGGGAGGAGTCTGTGCTCCTCGGTGAGGAGGAAGAGAAACTTTCCTCTGAAGTCGGCAAGGTGGGGAAAACAGGGCACGTGCCGCCTAAACCACAAGTGAAAGGGAAGACCCTGCCTACGCACCGCAAACCGAATAACAGCTCGCATATACGTATTGGCCATACTTCCGCAGATAGTGCGGGCTCTTCTAGACACTCCTCTTCCTCGGATGACTCTTTTTCTGATGATGCTTCTGCTGGCTCTTCTGACCAATCCTCTGCAGTATCCTCTGATACCTCTTCTCGCGGCAGCCTGGCCTCCAGACGTATGGGTGGAGAGTCAGGTACGGTGGATAGAGGTGGCGCGACCTCTTCAAGGGAGAACGCACGGGAGAGGGCACGGCAACGGGCCGGAGAGAAGGCTCAGAAGCGGGAGGCACAACGAGCTGGAGAAAAGACTCAACCGCAGAAGGGGACGGGACCGAGACCGTCGTTGGCGGCACGTATCATTGCTCAGCAGAGTGCTCAGCAGGTGACTCAGGTGAAGGGGAACGACGGAGAGGTGCGTCAGGTGGTGGCCATACGGATGAACATGGTTTCCGATAACCTCTCCCGCAACGCAGCACTCTACAAGGAACTTGTAGCCGAATTTTCTGACCGATACCAGGTGGAGCAACCGCTCATCTTTGCCGTTATAGAGCAGGAGTCCTACTTCAATCCTGAGGCGACCAGCTGGGTGCCTGCTTATGGGCTGATGCAACTGGTGCCCCACTCCGGCGGATGCCATGCCTACCGCTTTGTCTATGGCAAGGAGTGGTGCCCTACACGCTCCTATCTCTTCAATCCGCGCAACAACATCGAGCTGGGTACGGCCTATCTGCGTGTACTGCTCAACCAGTTTGCCTCAGTCAATGACTATGCCTGCCGCAGGCTATGTGCCATTGCAAGCTACAACACGGGCTCAGGTAATGTGAGCCGTGCCTTTACGGGCAATACCAGCGTGGTACAGGCGGTGCCCCATATCAATCGGATGGACTATTCAGGCTTATATACGCATCTGACTACCCGGCTGAGCACTAATGAGGCTCGCAACTATGTGGTGGGGGTGACGAGGCGTATGGATAAATACGTCAAGACACCGTAAGAGTCTGAGGTGTACAGAGAAAAAACGATTTACTAACGCGATAAAAAGATTACAGCATGTTTTGCCCCGAATGTGGATATAAAATAGAGGATGAGCAGGCGCGTTTCTGCCCCGAATGTGGTACCTGTATCGAAGAAGTGGAATCCGATGCGGTTTCGGAACACACGGTGGGAGAGTGCTCAGCGCACGGGTTCATCCTGACCAACTGTCGGCTGCTGGCTGAGAAATTGGGGGTGCCGGCTCTGCAGGTGAAGCAGCTTATAGAGCAATACATCATGGCACGGCGCGAAGATGAGATGGACTATCTCTGCTTGGATGTGGACCATTATACCTACCGCAAGAGAGGGTTTCTCGGATGGAACAAGAGCGTAAGCCTGAGGCCCGATTCTCCTTGGGAAGAGTATATGGAGTTGCTGACCGATGCGGTGGAACAGCGCCAGGGGGTCACCTCGGGGGAGGTGTTTTACCTATTTATTATAGGTAGCAATGATGTGATACCGATGCCACGGATCGTCCACCCCGTGGAGGGAATGGATGACCGCGATATAGATACCGACTTGCTCTGGGCCTACCCCTATGGCGCGGCTATGGTGGAGGAGCTGAAGAGTCTGCATATCCTGCAATACGACCAGCAACTGCTGGTCGGACGGTTGCCCGTGGGTGAGGATACTGGCTTTGAAGAGCTGGCTGGCTATCTGCAACGGGCCGCGCAGTGCGGATGGGGAATCCCTATACAGGAGGCTTACGGACAGTGCGACCCTCACTGGCAGCGGGTTTCTACGAGGGTTGCTCAACCGGTGACACCGATGTTAAGAGACTTGGAGGGAAGGGTGCCGTCGGCCTGTTATGCCCATGGCTTGGTGCTCTCACCGGGGGTGACACTGCAGCATCTGCCTCACTATTTCCATCCCAATGCATCCATCTACTACTTCAACCTCCACGGCAGCAATGCTCGGGAGGCCTCGGGCTACTACGGCTGTTCCATGGAGCAGCCTCCTAAGTGTCATGCTGTCATGGCTCCTGCCTTCATGGAGCAGTGCGGGGTGCACAATGTGGTGGTGTGTGAGGCTTGCTATGGCGCTCGTCATATAGGCATGGATCGCAACCACAGTACCCTGCTCTCGGCCCTCTATCATCGGACCCTGCTCTTCCTCGGCTCTTCTCGCGTGGCTTGGGGAGATGTGGATGGTGCCCAACAACGTATGCCTCAACCGCAACTGGCTGATGTGGTGGCCTCTACCTTTATGGAGGCGTTGGGCAACGGATATTCGGCAGGCAAGGCGCTCTTTATCGCCAAAGCGGCTGTGATGAAGGCTGACCCTCACGTATCGCCCTATTCGGTGGCCACGGTGGCTGAATTTAATCTCTTCGGTGACCCTTCGCTTCTGATGGATGAGTGTAGCGAGAAGCGGGCTGGGGTGGTGACGGATCCGTGCGGTAAGTTGGGGCATGCTCAGGCTTATGGCTGTCGGGTAACTCAGGTGGAGAAGAAGGGTAGCCCATCGCTGCTCCAGCAGGTGAGGGCGCAGGTGGATGCCAATGTCCGGGAGATACATGACCGGATAGGTCAGTACCTCTATGCCCAGTATGGCATAGCTCCGCGAGAGGTGGACCAGGTGCTCAGGCTGGACTATCCCGACGGCTACCAGGAGATGAACTTCAACTATAAGGTGGCTCGTCAGGAGGATTGGGAGGAGGTAGTCACCGTTATCACCTCCACCAAAGGCGACATCCGCAAGGTCTTCTCCACAAGATAGGTGAACAGGTAAAGTAGATAAAAATCAAAAATGAATACGATATGAAATGTCCGAAATGTAATGCAGAGCTCCGACCCGGTGCAAAGTTTTGTACCAAGTGCGGAGCAAAGATAGAGGCTCAGCCGGTATGTCCTAAGTGTGGTGCTGCGTTGAAGCCTGGTGCCAAGTTCTGTACGAAATGTGGTACGAAACTGGCCGCACAGTCGGCCGCACAGCCTCAAACTCCTTCTGCGGGACAGACGGCTGCCCAAACGAGACCACAGACGGCTGTGCAGGGGCCATCCGTTGCCGTGAACAACGATAAGGCCACACAAACGGCTCAGGATATGAATACGGCAGGGGGACGCATCTATTGGAATATCCAGCCGGGACTGGTGGCACGTGTCATCAGCGAGGCGGAGTTTGACTCCTACAAGCAGGTGCGGGGGGTGATTATCCCGGAGGGTACTACCGCCTATATCCGCTGCAACGGACGTACCATTGCCTCCATCAGTGGGGGTACCTACGACTTTGTTGAGGAGGGACGATCGGCCGGAGGCATCTTCAGTCAGATGGGAGAGAGCATTGGACAGGCCTTGAGCAGCGGATGGCGCTTCATCACCTCGCTCTTCAAGAAGAAAAGTGAGATGGAGCAGAATTCGCAGATGAAGGGACCGGAGGATCTCTATCGCGAACAGCAGCAGCTGATTCTGGAGAATGCCCGCAGAGGGGCGGCTTTCTCGGTCATCATCCTCTTGGATAAGGCATTCCCTCTCCTTGTGGGGGCACGTCGCGAGTCGCTGGATGACTATGCGCAGTTTGAGCCGATGAAGATACAGACTCGTCACCTGCAGCTGTCGGTGGGAGTCAATGCCTATTTCCGCATCATCAATCCCGAGATGTTTATCATCCATTACCTGACCGACAAGACGTTGCTCAATACGGCTGCCATCGTGCATGAAATCTCTGATTCGATCCGCGTGGTGCTTCAGGAGACGCTCTACGATACCGACCTCTCTACGGGACGGGTTACACCGGAGATGCATGCCCTGCTTAAGGAACGGGTCAACAGCATTGCTGACCAGGCCTTCTTCGGCCTCTCGATCGTGCGCATCGTGGAGATCTCTGCGACTAATGAGGACCTGAACCGTTTCGCTACCCTCAGCCGAGAACTCTATCTCTCCGAACAGGAGCTGGACTACCTGCGGCGGACCAATGACTTCAAGAACCGACTGGCTGACGTGACCAATGCTCAGCGGATTCATGAGGCCTCTTCGGACCTTGAACTGCAGCGGCAGCTTCATGAAATCAATCGTTCCGGACGGCAGGAGGAGCTGCTTCATGAGGATGAACTGGCGAAGTTTGAACTGCTGCTCCGCAATGAACGTATCTTGCGCGAGGCTCGGACGGAGGAGGAACGCAATGCGGCGCTGCATGAGATTGCCAAGACGCAACTGGTGCGTGAAGAGGAACTGAATGCACTTGAGCATAACCTGAAGACCAATGAGTATCAGCGTGGTATGGCACTGGCCATGATGCAGCTCAAGGATAGCATCGAGTTTGAACGGGTGCGCTTGGAGGGCGAGGCGGACAAGGCGGTGATGGTGGCTCGTAAGGAGATGGAGATTCAGGCTCTGAAGGATGACTATGCCGATAGCCGATTTGATAAGGAACTGGATCAGCAACGCCGCGTGGCGGAGACCCGGCTGGATCTGGAACAGCGCCAAAGGGATATGGACTACAACGATGCTCGTCGGATGCATGATATGCAGCGTGAGGATGATGAAGCGCAGTTCCGTCAGTTCATGGCGATGCAGAGTGCAGAAGAGCAGGCGAGGGAGAACCAGCGACGCCATGAGGCGGAGATGGAACAGAACCGCCTGAGAAGTGCCGAGGAGATGGAACGGATGAAGTGGGAGAATGCGCAGACTCTCTCTGAGGAGAAGGTATGGGCGCTCAAGGGGGGCGACGAGGCGGTGGCTTATGCCCAAAGCCGATACAGCGTGGAGGCCGAACGGCAGGCGCAGGAGCGCTTGGAATCCCAAAGACGTGAACAGGAGGCTAGACTGGATGCCGAAAGGGCGGCCCGAGATGCGGACCAGCGAGACACGAAGGAGCGTATGTTTGAGATGATGAGTCAGATGATGAATATGGCGGGGGGAATGCAGGCCAACCGACAGCAGGAACGGGAGGAGCAGATGCGCTACCAAATGGAGGAGAAGGACCGACAGCTGCGCGAACGCGATGAGCGTATTCGCAGGCAGGAGGGACGGATGGATACGGCTTACGATCGGGCTCTCGACTATACCACACGGGGTGCACAGCAGCCCTATGCTGGAGGTCAACCGCCTTACACTGGCGGTGTACAGCAGCCCTATGCTGGAGGGCAGCAGCCTTTCACTGGTGGTGCGCAGCAGCCTTATGCAGGGGGGCAGCAGCCTTACAACAGTGGTGCACAGCAGCCTTACAACAGCGGTGCACAGCAGCCTTATGCAGGGGGACAGCAAGGTAATACTCAGCCGCAGAGTGAAGGAGGGAAAGCAATTTCTTCAGTTTGTCCGGAATGTGGCTCTCCCGTGGATCCCGGCTCCCGCTTCTGTGACAACTGCGGAGCTGAGATAGGATAATCGGACGGCAATATAGGAGAAAATGACACAGAAAAAACAACATAGAGAACTGGACCGGGTAGTGGGTAGGCTGCAGTGGGAGGAACGTAACCAAGCATCCAAGTCGGAAGGACGCTATGCCGTGCTGACGACGAGGGATAATGTGCACTACAAACTCTACCGCTCTGGTGAATTGCCCTTCAATGACTCCTTTTTCGACAGTTACATCGGCCACATGGTCTGTGTTCATGGTACGATAGAGGAGGAGGGGTATCTGAGAATTGAAAGTATTGAAGTACAAGTAATCTTTTAATAAGTATGAGTACAGGAAGATTTTGCCCCGAATGTGGGAAGGAAGTGGGCGTGGATGAACGATTTTGCGATAGCTGCGGTACAGAAGTTCCCTTGGAGTCAGCCGAAAGCCAACCGAACGTGGCTTCGATGCCGCAAGATGAACCTATGATTGGTGCAGGTGCACGGGTCAATGCTACTGGAGGAATCCACAAGACTACGCACCAGCATGTCAATGTCAACACTTCGCAGGTTGATAACTCACAGACGGTGAACAATACCACCATTGTGATGGAGAGCAAGAGCGAAGTTCAATATTGTGAAGTGTGCGGTAACCCCTTGGGTGAGAAGCATCCGCGATGCCCCAGGTGTGGTAAGCAGATCTGTTTTGATTGTAAAGTGAAGGGGAAGAACCGCTGCGTGGAGTGCGAGAAGAAGGCGCGTGAGGAGTATCGCGTGGCTTTCCAGCAACTGATGCTCACCACCAACGGCCAATTGGGGGCAGCAGGACGACAGATGTTGAACCAGAAGGCTCGGGAACTGGATGTGGAGGATGTGAAGGGGGAGATTGAAAAGGAACTGACGGAGTTCTTCCGCGCTCAACGCCCTCAACAACCCAACGTGGTGGAACAGCATGCAGTGAGTGCGGCTGCAGCTGCTGGTACTTCCGTGGCTGCCTCAACGACAAGGGGTGGATCGACTGGAAACAGGGGTACCTTTACACCCAATGACCTCCCCTCACGCAGGGGTGAGGCCGCTGACGATACCAATAAGGGGATGGATGCGCTCACTGGCGGACAGGGAGTCAACCGCACCAACAACGCTATGCCGCAGGGCAAGCACAACGAGGGTGGAGGTAACCGTATGCTCTGGTTCGGCTTGGGTGGTGTAGCTGCCGTGGCACTGATTGCCTTCATGGCTTTTGGCGGTGGAGGAGAGAAGACGACTCCTGCTCCGAATGCAAATGCCTCCCAGCAGATCGAACAGAAGGCACAGCCGACAGCTGCTCCTGCACAACCGGCTCCAGTGGTAGCTCCTGCCACCCAATCGACACCCGTCAAACCTCAGCGCGATACCAACTATGAGGCGGGAATGGCTGCCTATAACAAAGGAGAGGCCCTGGAAGCTATTGCTGCCTTCAAGAAGTCGGGCAGTGCCCAATCCAACTACATGTTGGGTGTTATCTACGAGTCGGGTTTGGGCAATGTGGGCTCTAATGCCATGTTGGCTCGTAAGTTCTTCAAGAAGGCGGCTGCCCAAGGCAGTGCGGAGGCCAAAGCTAAACTGAATTAAGACAAAAGAAACCACTTGAATTTATTACTCTAAAATTCACGAATTATAATGAAAAGAGCATTGATCTTTGCTATCTGCTTCTTCTGGATGGCTGCAGTAGCATTTGCACAAGAGGAGTACAGAAAACCCACCATATTGGTGGCTGGATTTAAGAATATGGGTAATGTGGGCCGCAGTGAGGCGGACATCGTGCGCAACACGATCATCTCCTCACTCTCCAAGCAGAGCCGGGTGCAGTTGG
Organism: uncultured Mediterranea sp.; assembly: GCA_946056155.1. Taxonomy (GTDB): domain Bacteria; phylum Bacteroidota; class Bacteroidia; order Bacteroidales; family Bacteroidaceae; genus Bacteroides. The sequence goes on from CAMGIP010000008.1 coordinate 11,413, forward strand.
TGGATCTCGAGACAGAGACAACCCTGACTACTGAACAGAAACGTCGCCTCAGTGAGGCGACCATTGAGGACTTCATGGCCAACGGCGGTGAGGAGATGTCACGCATGGTGGCCAATTACATTGTGGTGGGCTCTGTCTCCGACATGACCATCACTCAGAAAGAACATAAGAGCGACAAAGGTACCACCTATTCCTATGAAGCCAAAGTGACCTACGTTGTCAAGGCGGTCTCTTCCAAGAACGGTACCATTGCCTATTCCGGTACGCTGACCAGCTCTAAGACCAAGGATACCCGCGATGAGGCACGCAGTGCTGCCTTGAGCTCCGCAGGTTTGGGCTGCGGCTTTGTGCAGTACTTGGCTCCTCTCACGGGCGAGGTGTATGAGGGTGACTATACGGAGAAGAAAGGACGTTTGCTCACCTGCTACATCAAGCTCGGTGCCATACATGGTGTACGTGAAGGCGACTATTTCGATATTCAGAAGGTGAAGTATGTGGCCGGTGAAGCACTGTATGAAGAGGTAGGGGTTTTGAAGGTGACCGATGTGCACAACAAGATTGCCGAATGTCAGGTGCGCAAGAAGGGGGCTGAAGAGGTGCTGGCTGCCATGAAGCAGTACCTGCGCGACCGCTCCCTGAATCCTGAAGCAGCACGTCCTTTGGTGGTTACCTCTCGTTGCGACGGAGGTGGTGGACTGCTCAACTTCTTCTAATTTCTGCTGGGTAGCTCTATCACTTTTCTACGTACTGTAGTCCTTCTACGTAAAGGAACCTTCTCAACAGCGTGAAGTCCTTCGGAAAAGTAGCTCTTTTACTTACAGTAATTTATTAGAAAATTCAATTGTTATGGGAAATCAATCTTTCAATCATCTTTATTCAAGGATGGGTCTTCAGGGCACGAAGTTGCAGGATAGCCTGGGTACATTGCGCCCAAGCCGTTGTAACACGCTGCTGTTGATGGTGGTGAGTCTGCTCTGTACCTTTCCGCTCCATGCGCAGCTGCGCGGTAGTGACTGGCAGAACGTCTCCTGTACTGCCCCCTCCGACAAGATTGCTACCTTCCGTTCGGAGGGTCGCGCCGACAAAAAGGACCAGGTGGCTGCGGATGCCAAGTGCCGCCTCTTCTACGCACTCTTCTACAAGGGAGTGCCCGGTATCAATGATGACCAGCCGCTTATAAGCGATGACGATGCCACCGTCACTGCCCCATTCTTCAACGGAGGGAGTGCATACGAAGCTTACATCATCAGTACCGATGGGGCTGACAATGCGCGAAAGGTTAACGGCAAGTATGTGGCGGCGTGTACCATCACCGTGAGTATGAAGGTGCTCACCGAGTATCTTCAAAAGCACAAGGTGATGACAGGCTCTTCGGTCTTCGGCAGTGGTGAAGGACCGCTGATGCCCAGTATCGTTGTCGTACCCTATCGCAAGACAGGGGAAAACTTCAAGTCTATCCTGGAGAATGACTTCGATCGTCGTTTGGCCGTTTCCAGCGTAGTGGACGGCTTCCGTTCACGCGATGTGGTCACCTCCAACATTGAACAGCTGGTGCGCAGTGTACAGCGCCGGGGCGAGTACGAGGCCAACTCGGCCGATTCCAACGACAAGCAGCTACTGCTCTCTTCCGATGCCGATGTTTATGTAGAGGTGGATCTGCAGAAAAACTCCAATGCGCAGGGTAATCAGGTGTCGCTCATTCTACGGGCCTTCGAGACCTCTACTGGCAGTGACCTCGCCAGCAAGAATGCCGTGACTCGGCGTTATCCCAATGCCGGGGTTGAGTATCTGGTAAAGATGGCTGTGCAGAGCAACCTTCAGGCCTTCCTTGATGACATTTGTGCACACTGGAAGAAACCCTCTACGGCAGCTGGACAGGGCACTCGCGTAGTGATGCAGTTCTCCATCGACGGAAGCTGTACAGCCACTATGCGTGACCCCGTGAGTGCGCAGAATGGGATGCCTCTGGCCAATCTCGTGCGCCAGTGGGTACGCAAGAACTGCTTCAAGGCACAGTACCACATGAAGGGTATCGTGGATGAGAGCATGATTTTTGACTCCGTCACTATGCCGCCTGTAGATCAGGACGGACTACCGATGGATGCCGAACAGTTTGCCTATCTGTTGCAGGAGTTCCTCCAGGAGAAGGGGGTATCTACCCGTTACGTGACTGAGGGAACCACTATTCTATTCACTATTTTATCTGTGGAGTGATGAAACAACGAGTATGGATTACATTTTGTGGCCTTTGGATGGTGACTCTTCTCCTGAAGGCACAGGCACCGGATTGGGTGCAGACCCATCCCGTTTCGGATGAGGCGTATGTGGGTGTGGGCATGGCACCACTCTCCGATGCCGATCATGTGCGTAAAGCTACGCAGAATGCACTGGCCGATATGGCTTCGCAGATAGCCCTGAAGGTGGATGACCAATCCTTCCTGCATACGGTGGATGTGGATGGACGTTCACGACAGCTCTTTGAGGATAAAATCAAGAATTCGCTCACGGCCTGGATCGAGGGGCACGAACTGGTGGACTCTTATCGTTCAGACCGCAACTATTATGTCTATTACAAGCTTTCCAAGAAGAACTATGCCCTCCATGTGGAGGATCGTCGCCGTCAAGTGTCGGAGAGTGGATATGAGTACCTGAGTCAGGGACAGGAGGCTGAGGCATCCATGGACCTGAAGCGTGCGGTTGAACTCTATGCTAAGGGATTGGAACTGGTGGAGCCTTGGACCTTCCTTAATCTGGAGGTGAGTCGCCAGAGCGGCAGGGTTCGTGTGGCAGACCAGCTTTATACCTCGCTTCTCGGGGTCTTCAGCGGCATGGCCATCACGACCAATGTCCATGAGGTGGAGGGTGAACCCTTCAAGCCGGTGGCTACACCCATTGCAGGGTGTCTCTCCCGTCGGGGCGAAGTGGTTCCTGGCATCCCCCTGGCTGCTCGCTTTGTCAAGGGTAAAGGGGAAACTACTCCTCCCATCGCTACGGATCATACCGGTACGGCGGAGTTCTACATCACCAACATCACCGCTAAGGAGGGTGTGCAGGAGGTGCGTATCGCCATTGATGAGAGCTGCTTGGCTACTCTGCCCCAAAGCTATAAGTCTCTGCTGAGCCGACAGTCTTGGCCTGAAGCCAAGGTGACAGTGACCCTGAGCAATCAACCCGTGCTGGCCTATCTCTTTGTGAAGGATGATCACGACCTTGAGGGTTGCGAGCGTAACATCGGCAGTCTGCTGACCAACAACTACTTCTCCATGACCGATGACCCCGATGCTGCCCTCTGCTTCATTGAGTTGGAGAGCAGTGTGGAGATTGGGACCACCATTCCCGGTGCGGCGTACGATCTCAACCCCTGCTTTTGTACGCTCACGCTGAAGTTCTACAACAACAAAACAGAACAGCTCCTGCTCAACTATACCCTCAACCGTATCAAGGTACTCACACCGGTCACCAAGTCGGCTGAGGAGTCTATCGCTATGTGTATCCGGGAGGTGATGAAGCGGGTCAATCGGGAGCTGCCTATGAAACTCAAGAAGCTCAGTTTCTGAAGGTACACCCGATAATGGAGATTTGATAAGTTGACGAGTTCATGAGCTGATCAGTTGATGAAGTATGTGTTGACGAGTTTATGAGCTGACAAGTTGATGAGTTTATGCGTTGACGAGTTCATGAGCTGATCAGTTGATGAAGTATGCATAGACTACTTAATGTGCAGAAAGGTTGGCAAAGTATTTGTCTATAGGGTATCTATGTCGGATATACCTCTCCTTATCAGCTACTTGCCTTGTCCTTTTGTCTAGCCAAAAATAATTGAAAAGGAGCTTATCGACTCAATTATAAATGATATATTGCATAGGGATTATCCATTTGTTGATTGAATAATAAATTATTAAAAGATGAAGAAATTACATTGTATTTCCTTGCTGCTCTTAATCCTCTGTTTGTGCAGTTGTGGATCGAGCAAAAAGGTGGAGAAGAGTCCCATCAAGACTTTTGTAATGCCCTGTTCCGAGTTAGTAAGCGGTAATGGGGTGCTCCGGGCATGGGCTTCGGGGAGGTCGGACAATGAAACGGCTGCCCGTAAGAAGGCGCAAGCTGCAGCTGCTGCCGAGCTGGCCGCTATGCTGAGCCGTACCGTTCAAGCCACAACGGAAGACTACACCACTGCCCTGTCGGGAGCGGATCGCTCGGAATCTCGTTCCCTGCTGAATGATAAGGTGAAAATCTCGGTCAATGAGACCCTCAAGGGGGCTACGATAGCCTGCGATCGCTGGACTCATGATGAGGCCACGGGTCAATATACCAACTACATTGTGATGGAGCTACAGGGTGAGGAGTTCCTGAAAATCCTCTACGAAACCTTGGGATCTTCCCGTCAGATTGACCGTGAACTGCTTCGCAAGCTCTTCATGGAGAATATCGACAAAAGTGCCAAGAAGGAGTAACTCAGTCACCATACGAAGAGATTCTTTCCCTATAAACCAAAAGCCCGGAGCAATAACTCCGGGCTTTACTATTATTCTTCAATTCAAGTCTCGTATATCCTTACATACCGTGAGAGGCCACCCTGTCAGCGTCAGCGCCATGGCAAATTGACCTGATCAATCCCGGTCAGCTATTCTCATCGATAACCTTGATTTTCTCCTTCATCAGTGCAATGTCAGCCTTCAGCTTCTCCACTTTACGGTTGATTTCACTCACTAAGCTGTTGCCCTTCTTTGAAGATGCGCTGAGGAATCCCAGGTTGTTCTCATAGGTCTTGAGTTCGCTCATCATATTCTCCAAGATGCGCACCAATCTTTCCCTCTCGCGGTGCAGACCGTTTCCACCTTCGTTCATGGAGCTGATGGACGAGCGATAGTTACTCAGTTTCTTTTGGCTGGCAGAGAGGTTGAGCTGATCAAAGAGGTTGTCCACTGCTGTGCGATACTGCTTGTAGATACGGTCCTTGTCCCTGATGGGTACATGACCTATGCTGTTCCACTCCTTCATCAGCACACGCACTCTCTTGACGGCTTCCACCGTATCTGTTTCCTCCATCAGAGCCTCCACTTGGGCTATGATCTCTCTCTTCTTCTCTAGATTAGCCTGCTCTTCGGTACGTTGTGAAGAGGTAGCCTTCGCCTTCTGTTCAAAGAAGTAGTCGCAAGCCGCGATGAAGCGTTTCCAGATGCTCTCCGAATACTTGCGAGCTACAGGACCCGTGGCCTTCCACTCCTTCTGCAGCTTCACGAGGATATCTGTAGTAGCCTTCCAGTCGGTGCTATCCTTCAGCGCTTCTGCCTTTTCGCAGAGCTGGCGTTTCTTCTCCAAGTTGGCGCTCATGCTCTCCTTCACGCTCTTGTAGAACTCGCTCTTTCGGCGGAAGAACTCATCGCAGGCGGCGCGGAAGCGTTCGAAGATACGGCTGTTCATCTTCTGCGGAGCATAACCGATGGTACGCCACTTGTTTTGCAGTGCCGTAATCTCTTCTGTCTTGTTGTCCCAGTCGGCAAATGTCTTGAGCTGGTCAAACTCGATAGCCTCGATAATCTCACAGATGACCGTCTTCTGGTCCAGGTTGTGCTGTTCCATCTCTTTCAGCTCCTCAAAGTGTTGCTGATAGCGTCGGTTGATGGCGGTAGAGGCGTTTTTGAAACGGAGCCAAATCTCCTCTCTCAACTCCTTGGCTACTGGCCCTGCCTCGCGGAACTCCTGATGCAACTTTTGCAACTGATGGAAAGCAGATACGGCATCCGATTCCTCCAGCAGACGTTCAGCTGCCTCACAGAGGTGAGTCTTGATCTCCAGGTTCTTCTTGAAGTCGTATTCACGGAATTCGTTGTTCAGTTTCAGCAAGTCGTAGAACTTCTCTACGTAGAGCATATAGTTCTTCCACAACTCGTTGGCATGTACCTGAGGAATGAGTTTCACCTCGTTCCACTGCTGCTGCAGACGTTTGAATTCAGTATAGTTCTTATTGGACTCTTCCGGAGTTTCCAGCAGGTCCTTCAGCTCCTCGATGATGGAGAGCTTCACCTGATAGTTCATCTCCTTCTCTTTTTCCAAGGCCTCCGCTATGGCATTGCGCTTCTCCTTGATGGCCGCCATCACCGTTTTGAACTCCTCCTCCAAGGCGTCCGAGGTGGGTTTGAAATGGTCTGCTTCACCACCGTTTTCTATGAAGGCCTGCTTAGCTGCTTCCACCCGTGCATTGTGCAGTTTGTAGAAGGCCTGCTTCAGGTTGTCAATTTCAGCTTTGGTCACCTCTCCAGCATGTTCTGCCAGCTGTTTCAAGCGTTCCAAAATCTCCTCGCGTGAGAGTTTAGCGAGATTCTCTGTTGGTCTTTCAATCTCTTCTGCTGGTGCAGTTTCCGTAGCTTCCGCTTCTGCAGCGGGTGTCTTCTCTGTCACAACTTCTGGGGTAGCCTCAGTTGCTGTGGTGGCATTAGCAAAAGTTTCTTCTTCCGGCTTAGCCTGTCCTTGGATGAGGCCGGTGTCTTGAGTATCCGTCATTGCATATACTATTTAATCGGCCTGATGGGAAGCCGTGGTTTACAATTTTAGTACAAATAAAGGAAAAAAAAGAATTACTTCATATTATTTTCTCATTTTTTTTTCTCCTTCCCCTAATTTTTCTGATTCTCACCATTTTTTCACCCTTTTTATAGGCCATAAAGAACTTTTTTTGGAATATTTTTCCTCTTTGTGATGTTTTGTTCTCTTACGAAAGCAACACCGTAATGCCCATATAGAGTAACATGCCGATGATGTCGTTGGTAATGGAGATAAAGGGGCCAGTGGCGATGGCCGGGTCAATCTTCAGTTTCTCTAAGGTCATGGGCACTAAGGTGCCGAAGATGGAGGCAAACATCACCACGGCAAAGAGGCTGATGGATACGGAGTAGGTGACCGTAGCTGCGGCTCCGAAGCGGATGAAATTGTATAGATAGACCAATAGGGAGATGATGGTGGCGTTGATGGCTGCCACCAGGGCCTCCTTGCCTACCTGCTTGAACGTCTCATTGGCCTCCAAAGAGCTGTTGGCCAAACCCTGCACGATGATGGCCGAGGATTGGGTACCTACGTTTCCACCCGTACCACCGATGAGGGGGATGTAGAGGGCCATTTCGGGATGAGCGGCAAAGGTGGCGTCGAAGTTGCCGAGTATCATGGAGTTGCCTATACCGCCGAGCATACCTATCAGCAGCCAGGGCAGTCGTGCCGAGGTCTGACGCATCAGGTTGTCGTCTGTCTCTACGTCCTTGGACAGACCGCTCGCCAACTGGTAGTCGCGTTCGCTCTGTTCACGCACCTCATCCATGATGTCATCGACGGTAATCTGTCCCACCAGTCGGCCAATACTATCTACCACCGGCACAGCCACAAGGTCATACTTCTCAATCATCTGCACCACCTCTTCAGTAGGAGTATCCACGTGCACGGAGAGCGGGTCCTTCTTCATCACATGCTTCACCTTGGATACAGAGGGCGAGGTAATCATCTTCTTCAGTGGGAAGACGCCCTGCAGGCGCTCCTCGTCATCGACAACATAGACGTAGTAGATCTCGTCCAACTTCTCTGCCTGCATGCGCATCTCCTTCAGACATTCGGGCATACTCCAGTTCTCATTGACTGTCACCATCTCTGTGCCCATCAATCCACCGGCGGTATCTTCATCGTATTTCAGCAGATCCACAATGTCGCCTGCCTGTTCGATATCTTCGATGTGGGAGAGCACCTCCTCCTGCTTGTCTTCGTCCAGCTCACGCATCAGATCCACGGCATCGTCTGTGTCCATGTAATCGACAAAGCGCTTGGCTAGGGTCTCTGAAGGTATCAGTTCAAGGAACTCCTTTCGCGAATCCTCATCCATCTCCACCAGTACGTCAGCCGCTGTTTCGTTGTCGAGTAAGCGATAGACAAAACGTGCCTCTTCTGCGTCTAGGTCGTTACACAGCTCTGCGATGTCGGCCGGGTGTAGGTTGGCCAACATATTCTTTACCCCTTCGGTGTCCTTCTGCTCTACACTCAGGGTAAGTTTCTTGATGTCTTCGTCGTTTATTTCCATCTCTTTCTCCAATTCACGTAGGCTCAACACTCTGGTTACTCAGTAGGGGACTCTGTTGTAACGAAAGCTGATGCTGTCCTTAGGTTCTGTAGCATTTTGTCGCGCGAAGATAGTGATTTCTTCTTACAATATCTCTTTCTCCCCCTTTTTTTTGCGGAAACCCTCCTTTTTTCTTCCTCGCCCGGCAGCCAGGACAAGGTTGGGGCCGCAGACGGTCCGAGGCTTCGACTGCGGTATGGGAGCAGAGTCTGGTGGCTCTTTTTTGCCTCTTTTTGTTTGGATATTTCTGCCGGTTATCCTATATTTGCATATCGGAAAGATGGGCATCGGCACCTACTTTTCTCTTGCTCGCGTGTTTTATGTAAATGAGTTTGTTTATATTCATTTTATCTACTAACTGTTATGAAAATCTTATTCGCATGTATCGGGCTGGCAGTCTCCCTCTCTCTGCACGCCCAAAAGGAAATCAGCCTACAGTCGCCTGATGGAAACATACGCAGTTCCATCGTTGTGGCGGACGAATTGACCTATAGTGTCAGCTGTGGGGAGAAGGTGGTGCTTGCTCCCTCGGCTATCGGTGTGTCACTGGAGCGAGGGACCGAATGGGGACAGAAGGCCAAACTGCAGGGAGTGACCCGCCGTACGGTCAATCAGTCGGTGGCTTCGCCGCTCTACCGCAACACCCAGATTAGAGATTACTACAACGAACTGGTACTCAGGTTTAAAGGAAATTGGAACGTGGAGTTCAGAGCCTACAACGATGGGGTGGCCTATCGCTTAGTCAACCGCAACAAGGCTCCCTTCCGCATAGCCAACGAGAAGGTGGAGTATCGCTTTCCGGAGGACTGGATGGCCTCGGTGCCTTATGTCAAGTCCGGCAAGGATGGCGACTACCCCTCACAGTTCTTCAACTCGTTTGAGAATACCTATACTACGGCCAAACTCTCCGAACTGAACAAGAAGCGGCTCATGTTCCTCCCACTCGTGGTGGACGCCGGCGATGGGGTCAAGGTCTGTATCTCAGAGTCGCACTTGGAGAACTATCCCGGTCTCTACCTCTCGGCCGAAGAGGGTACATCGCAGTTGACCGGTCGTTTCGCTCCCTATCCCAAACGGGTGGAGCAGGGAGGACACAACCGCTTGCAGATGGTGGTCAAGGAGACGGAGAACTATATCGCTAAGGTGGAGGGACCGCGGACTTTCCCCTGGCGCATGTGTGTAGTGACCACTTCCGACCAGGCGTTGGCCTCAACGGAGATGTCCTACCTTCTCGCTTCCCCATCCCGTGTGAGTGATATCAGCTGGATTAAGCCCGGTAAGGTGGCCTGGGACTGGTGGAACGACTGGAACCTTGATGACGTCAGCTTCAAGACCGGGGTGAATATGCCTACCTACAAAGCCTACATCGACTTTGCCTCAGCCCATGGTATCGAGTATGTGATTCTGGATGAGGGGTGGGCGGTCAATCTCCAGGCCGACCTGATGCAGGTAGTGCCCGAACTGAACCTGGAGGAGCTGGTGAAGTATGCTACGGAGAAGCAGGTAGGCATTATCCTCTGGGCCGGTTACTATGCTTTTGACCGGGACATGGAACAGGTCTGCCGTCACTATGCCGCGATGGGTGTGAAGGGGTTCAAGGTCGATTTCATGGACCGTGATGACCAGCAGATGACTGCCTTCAACTACCGGGCTGCAGAGATGTGTGCCAAGTATCATCTGGTGCTGGACCTCCATGGCACGCACAAACCGGCCGGACTGCACCGCACCTATCCCAATGTGCTCAACTTTGAAGGGGTGCATGGTCTGGAGCAGATGAAGTGGAGCCCCGCCTCGGTCGATCAGGTCAAGTATGATGCGATGATTCCCTTCATCCGTCAGGTAGCCGGACCGATGGACTACACCCAGGGTGCCATGCGCAACGCCACCAAGGAGAATTACTTCCCCTGCAACAATGAACCGATGAGTCAGGGTACCCGTTGCCACCAGCTGGCCCTCTACCTCATTCTCGATTCTCCCTTCAACATGCTGTGTGATACCCCCAGCAACTATCTGCGGGAGATGGCCTGTACCCGTTTCATTGCCGATGTGCCCACCGTATGGGATGAGACCCGGGTACTGAGTGGCAAGATGGGTGAGTATGTGGTCTTTGCCCGCCGCAAGGGCAATGCCTGGTATGTAGGCGGTATCTCCGACTGGACTCCCCGCGACTTGGAGGTGGACTGCTCCTTCTTGGATGAGGCTCCCTATCAGGCCACCCTCTTCCGGGATGGCATCAATGCCGACCGTGTCGCACGTGACTATGAGCAGGTGCAGCAGCAGGTGAACCGTGGCTCTAAGCTGAAGATTCATCTGGCTCCCGGCGGTGGCTTTGCCATGAAACTGACGCGATAGAGCTTTCCCTTCTCGCCTCTTCCCCCTTACTCCTATCGCATCCTAATCTTAGAAGCAACTCTTCATCAGATAGAAGAGGACGGGTACAAGGAGCGAGGGGAGGAGGTTGATGGTCTTGCAATCCTTGATGCCGAGGATGGAGAGTCCCGAACTGAGAATCAACACCCCACCTACGATGCTCAGCTCTACACGCATCGGTTCCGGCATGGCCGCGCTGAAGCAGTAGGCCAACATATAGAAGAAGGTCTGCCAGCAGAAGAGAATGGGGGCAGCCAGCAGCATAATCCATCCGTAAGTGGCGGACAAGACGGCTGATGTCACCAGATCCAACGTGGCATTGGTGTAGAGATAGGTGTTGCTCGGTTCGTCAAAGTCCCATCCTCCTGTGGGAGAGAGGGCGGAAAGGACCGGACCGACAATGGAAAAGGTGCCGATGCAGTAGAGCAGACAGCCCGTGGTCAAACCCTGGATAGACCCTTTGTGCCGGGTGGAGGCCTGTTCAATCCGTTCGGCCAACCGCAGGCGGGTTCCTATCAACCCTCCTAAGGTCAAGCTGAGGATAAAGAGCACTGGAAATTCGCTTTTGGCCATTTGCGGCAGGGCTGCATTGGCTCCGAGAATCAGGCAGCAGAGGCCCAACCCGTTGAAGAGTGTCTGTTTGTACTTCTCACCGATGCCTGTGCGGAGCAACGCTCCGAGGACTCCTCCGGCCAGAATGGTACAGGTGTTGATTATCGTTCCTAACATATCGTATATGTTTTGATTGATGACAAGTGGAAGTGTGGCAAGTTGCCTCTCAGCAGAGTGTGCCAAGTCAAACTCTCTGTTGAGTGTGCAAAGGTATATCTTTCTCTGGAGTAAACAAAGAAAAAGAAGGGAGGTAAAGAGACTCTTTACCTCCTTATCTCCCTTTTATGAAGTAGTGTGGTTAATTACCGCAACAGGTTCTGTCGCTTATTTCACGACAATCAGCTTGTACTTGGGCACCAGAATCTTCATGATAATCCAGCCGGTGAGGTAGGCTACGGCGCAGATGCAGAAGATGATGAAGTAACCGGCCGGTTTGCCCTGGAAGCCCATGAAGGCCATCTGGGTCTCGTCAGCATAAGTGAAGAGCATACCTGAACCCTTGTTGATGAGGAACGAACCTAAACCACCGGCCATACCGCCGAAACCGATGATGGTGGCTACGGCGCTCTTGGGGAACATGTCACCCACTACCGAGTAGATATTGGCCGACCAGGACTGGTGGGCAGCTCCGGCAATACCGATGATGATGATGGGGTACCAGTAGGAGTATTCGCCGAGGGGCTGGGCAAAGAGGGCCAACAGCGGGAAGAGGGCGAAGATGAACATGGCACGCATACGTGCGGCGTAGGGGTCCATGCCCGTCTTGTTGATGATGATGGTCGGCAACTTACCGCCGTAGATAGAGAGCATCGTAATGGCGTAGAGCACAAAGATGAGCAGCTGGGCTGTGCCACTGTCAGATTTTAAATTATAGACGTCGGAGATGTAGGCGGGGGTCCAGAAGAGGAAGAACCACCATACACCGTCGGTCATGAACTTGCCGATGGCAAAGGCCCAAGTCTGGCGATAACCTAAGCACTGCAGGAAGGTGAGCTGTTTCTCCTCTTTCTCTTCGCTCTTGGTCTCCACGGTCTCTTCGTGCTTGTCCTGCTCAATGTAGGCCAGCTCGGCAGCATTCACGCGGCTGTTCTCGTTGGGGCGGTTGTACATGAACATCCACAGACCCATCCAGATGAAGCCCAGTCCACCGATAACGATGAAGGCCATTTCCCAACCGTTGCCTACGCCGATTTCCTTGAAGTATCCGGCCAGAGAGGGGATGGTGATGGGAGCTACGAGTGCACCGATGGTAGATCCCGCATTGAAGATGGAGGTGGCAAACGCACGGTCACGCTTGGGGAAGTACTCTGCCGTAACCTTGATGGCTGCGGGGAAGTTACCTGCTTCACCCAGACCCAATACCACGCGGGCTGCAATGAAGAAATATACGCTGGTAATGGCAATCGTAGAGGCTACAGCTCCTGTGGCAGAGAGCATCTCTGCGGTGCTGTGGATACCTACTACATGTTCGGTGGCGTAGCCGCAGACTGCGTGCAGGCAGGCACCCAATGACCAGACACCGATGGCCCAAAGGTAACCCTTCTTGGTACCCATCCAGTCGATGAAGCGTCCGGCAAAGAGGTTGCCGATAGCATACACCAAGGAGAAGATAGCGGTGATATCACCATAGTTGGCATCGGTCCAGTGGAATTCAGGAGCGATAAAATCTTTCCAGGTTAATGACAATACCTGACGGTCCAGATAGTTGACCGTGGTAGCAAAGAAAAGCATTGCACAGATTATCCAGCGATAGTTGGTCATCTTGCCGCTTGTGTTTTGATTGTAACTCATGATATGGGACTTGTTATAAATTTATTTGATTCCGGTGCAAAGGTACCTCTTTGGGATGGAATAGAGGTGTAAAAAATGGCTCAATCCATGTATTATCTGATTAAAAAAAGCATGGATTGGGGTATCCATGCTTTTTATCTATCCCGAAAGGATGGATTATCTCATTTCGGTGTATTTGATTTCGTCCTTATCGGAGTATTTCAGGTTTTCACCACCCATACCCCAGATGAACATGTAGTTGCTTGTGCCGGCAGCTGCGTGGATGCTCCACTCAGGTGAAGTGATAGCCTGCTCGTTGTGCAGCCATACCAGACGCTCCTCCTGAGGTTCGCCCATCAGGTGACAGATGGCGTTGCCTTCGGGTACATTGAAGTAGAAGTAGGCCTCCATACGGCGAGTGTGAGTGTGGGCAGGCATGGTGTTCCATACCGAACCGGGCTTCAGCTCGGTCAGACCCATCTGCAGCTGGTTGGTACCGCCACCCTTTACCTTGCTCAGTACGGGAGCTACAATCAGCTGGTTCACTACGCGGTCGTTGCTGTCTTCCATCTTACCGTAGCGGTCAGACTGTGCAATGGCATACTTCTTAGGGTCAGCCTTCTGGTCTGTGGTAATCAGCTGGGTAACGTAGGGCTTGTAAGCGGGGGTAGAGTTGATGTAGAACTTGGCGGGATTGGCCGGATCATTGCTCTTGAAGCTAACCTCCTTGTTGCCGCAACCTACATACAGACCCTCCTTGAACTTCATCGGGTAGGCCTTGCCATCTACAGTGACTACACCGTCACCACCTACGTTGATGACTCCCAGCTCGCGACGCTCCAGGAAGTAGGTGATTTCAGGACCCAGTTCGCGGAAGGTTTCCAGCTTCAGTTCCTTGTTTACGGGCATTACACCTCCATAGATGAGGCGGTCGTAGAGAGTATAGGTGATGTTGATTTCATCGGGAGCCATCACCTTCTCCATCATGAAGGCGCTGCGCAGACGGTCGGTATCGTAGTGCTTTACATCCAGAGGATGGCAAGCGGTTTGTACCTTGTAGCTCGTGATTTGCGCAGAGGCAGCTACTGCTGATACGCCCAGCAGCATGGCGATTGCTAATCTTTTCATAGGCTGTTGTTGTTATAGAATTGTTTGAGTTTCTGTTTGTCGGGGGTATAAGGAGTGACTACACTCCTTATACCTTATTTATATATAGGATTGATTATGCGTTGTGGTTGCTGATGCGGCGACGGTTCATCCACATCATGCCTGCGGCAATTACTACCAGCACACCGGCGCCAATCCACTTGAGTGAGTAGGTGAGGTGGAAGATAATCCAGCAGTAGAGGCCTGATGCAAAGTCAAGGGCTCCGGCATCATTACCCTCGGGGATGCGTACAGCCTTATCTCCCGTGGCTGCAAACACGTCGTGAGCGGCTTCGGTGAAGTAGGGGGCCAGGTTGCTGACGAAGTAGAGACCTACGATAAGGGCGATAAGACCGGTGATGAAGGCTTTGATGACATTACCCTTGCAGATGGGCAGTACCAAGGGGAAGAGGTAGAACATACCGGCCAGTGAAGCGATGGGCAGGAAGGTGTTGCCCGGCAGGATTACGGCAATCACGAGGATGACGGGAATCAGCAGCACCGATACAACCAGTGTAGTGGGGTGACCGATAACCAATGCAGGGCTCATACCGATGCTCAGACCTTCGGCGTTCTTGAACTTCTTGGCAATCAGCTCGCGGGTAGCGTCTGAGATGGGCTTCAGACCTTCGATGAAGAGGCTGGTGATACGCGGAATCAGCTCCATAACGGCACCCAGCTTGATACCGGCACCGAGAATCTTGGCCAAATGGGCAAAGAAGATGCCGCGGCCGTCTTGCGTGCCCCAGTTGGGCAACTGCTCTGCCAACACGCCTCCGTAGGCCAAGGCGCCCAAGACGATACCGATGATGACACCGAGACAGAGCGGTTCGCCAAAGAGACCGAATTTCTTCTTCAGACCCTCGCTGTCGATGTGTACCTTATTGATACCGGGAATCAGGTCCAGTACCTTATCTACCAGCAGGGCAAAGGGAATGAAGCTCTGGCAGAAGGGTTGGGGAATGGAGATACCCTCCATGCCGGGGTAGAACTTCTGGAACTTGGCGGCCGTCCAGTCGGCTACAATCAGGGTGATGATGTAGCAGATGATGGCACCGAAGAAGCCCCACAGCAGACTTTCGCCAGTAGCGAAGTAGAGAATACCACCGATGAAGGCAAAGTGCCAGTAGTTCCACAGGTCGATGTTCACCGTCTGGGTGGTGCGCAACAGCAACATCACAATGTTCACGCCCAAGCAGACGGGGATAATGAATGAACCTACCGAAGTACCGTAGGCTACGGCAGCCGCTGCAGGCCATCCCATATCAAAGGTATTCAGTTGCAAACCATAGATATCGGCAATTTGTTTCAAGACCGGTTCCAGAGTCTCGGTAAGCAGGCCGGTGATAACAGAGAGACCGACAAATCCTACGCCGACCAAGAGACCGCTCTTGAAGGCTTTGGGGAATTTGATACCGATGCACAATCCGAGGATTGTAAAGATAATGGGCATCATCACAGGTGCGCCCATCTTGATAAGATAACTGAATACTTCTTCCATTCTTTTCGTTTTTATTGTTATTTAGATGAGGTTGATTCGCGATTAACAACGTTTTTCGGCTTCAAAAGTATAATCTTTTCTTTATACGGCAAATTTTAGAGGCTTAAATCTTGGTTAAATGGACGATTTTACTCAAAAATGACTGTTTGCGTACACTATATAGCTCGTTTACGCACACGATTAACAAATAATACACTCGCTTTGCCGAAAAGTGCACATTAGTATTGGACGAAAGTTCTACCTTTGTTCCGTGAAACAAAAGCTATTATCAGTATAAATCTAATATCGTAAAATGGTTTTCATGAGAAATTTGTGTTTGTTCAGAATTATTGGGATAGTGATTGGAGTCATCGTTCCTTGCTGCCTCGCCGCACAGCAGGTGGATGAGAAACTTCCCTGGTCGGTAAGGATGGTGCAGTCGGAAATGATTCGCTGTCCGCAGTCGTGGCAGCTTGATTTTCAGCCTACACTGAAGTGGGACTACTGTCATGGACTGGAACTTCAATCGATGCTGGATGTCTATGACCGCTACGGGGATGAACGTATCTTTGACTATGCGCGTGCCTATGCCGATACCATGATTCGGGTGGACGGTACCATCGTCAAGTACAAGAGGGAGGATTTCAGCCTTGACCGTATCAACTCGGGCAAGTTTATCTTCCGCATCTATGATCAGACCAAGGAAGAGAAGTATCGCAAAGCCCTTGACCTGATGCGTAGTCAGCTCGACGACCATCCGCGCAATGCCGATGGCGGTTTTTGGCACAAGAAGGTCTATCCTCACCAAGTCTGGTTGGACGGTGTCTATATGGGTGCCCCTTTCTATGCCGAGTATGCCTACCGTAATAGCCGGGTGGAGGACTATGCTGATGTAATCAATCAGTTCCTCATGGCTGCCCGCCATACCTACGACCCGGCCACGGACCTCTTCAAGCATGCGTGTGACGTAAGCCGTAAGGAGCGTTGGGCCGATTCAACCACTGGTCGCAGCCTCCACAGTTGGGGACGCGCCATGGGTTGGTATGCCATGGCCTTTGTTGATGCGCTCGACTTTATCCCCCGCCACGAGCCGGGACGCGATTCGATGCTGGTAGTTTTCAACCATCTGGCCCAAATGGTGAAGCGTCTGCAAGATACCCGCACAGGAGTCTGGTACCAGGTGCTGGATAAGAGTGGAGCACCGGGTAACTATTTGGAATCTTCTTGTTCGGTGATGTTTGTCTATGCCCTCTTCAAGGGGGTGCGCAAGGGCTATTTGGATGCCTCCTACCTGGATGTAGCCATCAAGGGGTATCAGGGCATATTGAAGGAATTCATTGAGGTGGACCAGCAGGGATTGGTGAGCATTACTAAGGCCTGTGCAGTGGCAGGTTTGGGCGGAAAGAATTATCGGTCAGGCGATTATGATTACTATATCCATGAGACCATACGTCCCAACGATGCCAAAGCTGTGGCTCCCTTTATTCTTGCCTCTTTGGAATGGGAACGGCTGCAGGAGGTAAAACAGCTTGTCAGGTGATTCCTGTCACTCAACAGTGAACAACTGGTTCGAAGTTAACAAACTGACGGAGTTTTTACCCATCGCTTCTCCGTGTCGTATCTATCTCTCTTGGTCAACTGTCGGGCATGTTCTCTAACGGAATGACCCTGAGGGTGAAACTTGAATTGTTAACTCTTTAATAGCATAGCTTTGTAAACGGAATATAGCATAAAGGATGAATAGAAGAGAATGTAATCGATTTGGGGAGAACCAACTGCTCTCCGTACTGCTACTGACCTTGCTCCTGCTGGGGGTTGGTCTGCAGGTGGCCCATGCCAAAACGTATAAGCGCCAGCTGGTGGTGGCCACTGACGGCACCGGCGACTATACCTCGCTCAATGAGGCCATGGAGGGAATTCGAGCCTTTATGGATTACCAGGTGACCGTCACCATCAAGAAGGGGGTCTATCGCGAAAAGTGGATAGTACCCTCCTGGGTTCAGAACGTGGAGTTTGTGGGCGAGTCCGTGGAGGAGACCATCATCACCTTCAACGACCATGCCAACATCAGGGCGATGGGAACCTTCCGCACCTATACGCTGAAGGTCGAAGGCAATCACCTGACTTTCCGCAACCTCACCATAGAAAACGCAGCTGAACCGCTCGGGCAGGCCGTGGCTCTCCATACCGAGGGAGATGAACTCTGCTTCATCAACTGCCGTTTCTTAGGCAATCAGGATACGGTCTATACCGGTATGGAGCATACCCGTCTCTACTTCCAGGGCTGCTACATCGAAGGTACCACCGATTTCATTTTCGGTCCCTCTACGGTTCTCTTTGAGGAGTGTGAGATTTGCAGCAAGAGCAACTCCTACATCACCGCAGCCTCTACCCCGGCTACGATACATGTCGGCTATCTCTTCTACCGCTGTCGGCTCACGGCCAAGGAGGGGGTAGATAAGGTCTATCTGGGTCGCCCTTGGCGTCCCTATGCCTCTACCTATTTTATATTATGTGAGATGGGAGATCATATCCGTCCCGAAGGATGGCACAACTGGCGCAATCCGGCCAATGAACGAACGGCCCGCTATGGTGAATATGGCTGTACAGGTCCAGGTGCCGCTACCCAAGGACGGGTAGGCTGGGCAAGACAACTCCACCGCAAAGAGGTAAAGCGGCTCCTCAACCGGAAGTGGTTCTATCAGCGGAACGACGTCTGGAGGTTGGAAGTATCGGAATTATCAAAATCAATAAATCAATATCAATGAAAAAGAATCTACTATTACTGGCAGCTCTCTGCCTGTTGCTGACGGCTTTCACAGCCGATAAACCGTTGCCTGTCATCTACATGATTGGCGACTCTACCATGGCCAATAAGGTGCTGGATGGAGGCAATCCCGAAAGAGGTTGGGGGCAGGTGCTTCCCGGTTTCCTGAGTGAGGATATTCGGGTGGATAACCATGCCGTCAACGGACGAAGCACCAAGAGCTTCATCGATGAGGGACGTTGGGACAAGGTGCTCTCACTCATCCGTCCGGGCGACTACCTCTTCATCCAGTTCGGTCACAATGACGAGAAGGCCGACCCCAAGCGCCATACCGATGCCAACGGCGGTTCGTTCGATGAGAACCTCCGTCGCTTCGTCACCGAAGGTCGTGCCAAGGGAGCCATTCCCGTGCTCTTCAACTCCATTGTCCGCCGCAACTTCGGTTCGGCCGATGCCAAGGCGGTGGCTGAGGCTGTGATGCAGGACGATATTCGCAAGGGGGTCAATCCCGATGCCAAGCGTGAGGCCTCCGAGCAACCCGTAGCGGAGAAGGGGGATAAACTGATTGATACGCACGGAGCCTATCTGGAGTCACCTCGCAGGGTGGCCCAGGAGCTGAATGTCCCCTTTGTAGATATGAACCGCATCACTCACGAACTGGTGGAAGGCATGGGACCAGAGGATTCCAAACGACTCTTCATGTGGGTGCCTGCCGGTAAGGTGGCCGCCATGCCCAAGGGACGCGAAGACAATACCCACCTCAATATCTACGGAGCCCGTCGTGTAGCCTCCCTGACCATCGATGCCATTGCACGTGAAGTGCCTGCTTTGGCACCCTATGTCCGTCACTACGATTTTGTCGTGGCCAAGGATGGCAGTGGCGACTTCTTCACCATCCAGGAGGCGGTGAATGCCGTACCCGACTTTCGCAAGAAGGCGCGTACCACCATCCGTGTGCGCAAGGGTGAGTATGACGAGAAGGTCATCATTCCCGCTTCCAAGATCAATCTCTCGTTGATTGGTGACGAAGGAGCGGTCATTACCCATGCCGACTTCGCCAAGAAACCCAACTGCTTCGGTGAAGATATGAGCACCTCCGGATCTGCCACCTGCTACATCTACGCTCCCGACTTCTATGCCGAGGGCATCACCTTCTGCAATCGCTCCGGTGCCGTAGGTCAGGCCGTAGCCTGCTTCATTGAGGCCGACCGGGCCTTCTTCAAATCTTGTCGTTTCCTCGGTTTCCAGGATACCCTCTACACCTACGGCAAGGGGGTACGCAACTACTTTGAAGATTGCTATATCGAAGGAACCGTGGATTTCATCTTCGGCTGGAGCACCGCCGTCTTCAACCGCTGCCATATCCACAGCATCGGCAACGGCTATGTCACCGCCCCCTCCACCGACAAGGAGCAGCACTTCGGGTACCTCTTCTACGATTGTCAGCTCACGGCAGCCCCAGGAGTGGATCAGGTCTATCTCTCCCGTCCCTGGCGTCCTTATGCTCAAGCAGTTTTTGTCCGTTGTCAGTTAGGCAAGCATATTTTGCCGGCCGGTTGGCACAACTGGAACAAGCCTGAGGCAGAGAAAACCGTCCGCTATGCTGAGTACAGATCCGCAGGCGAGGGGGCAGACACCTCCCGTCGTGCCTCCTTCTCCCGTCAGCTCAAGAACCTCAAGGGATATGAGATGGAGAGTGCCTTGGCTGGCTCTGACGGGTGGAATCCCATAGCAAAGGGCAATGCACTCGTGGAGGTTGCCCGTTAACTTCCCGTGAGGAGTTGTCGGCCCTACACTTTTTTGCCCACTATCAAGACTGAATGACTCCTCACTCCATTACAGTCGAATGCCTTCGCTGGATAGCAAGAGTGACCTCCCCTCACCGGACCTCATCAAGGAGTCTGTTTTAGGTTTAACGACCCATGCTACCTGATTGTTCTCTAAGTAGGTAGTGTGGGTCGTTGCTTCCTTTTTCTCAGAGAAAGCCGCATACAATTTCGAGGAAAATCGTTACATTTGTAGCCGTATAGCAAACTAACGATGTACTTATGATAAACGAATCGCTGTTTCAAGGTCTGCTCTGGGTGATGAGCGGCTTGGCACTGATAGTCTTTGTGGCCCTCTATTTCGTCAAGGCCGGTTATGGTATCTTCCGCACCTCCCGATGGGGATGGTCGGTGGACAACAAGTTGGGCTGGGTGCTGATGGAGGCTCCCGTCTTCTTTGTGGTCTGGTGGCTCTGGCTGAGCAGTGGGGTAGGGACTTCTATGCCCGAATATCTCTTCATTCTGCTCTTCCTGCTCCATTATGCCCAGCGCTCCTTCCTCTTCCCCTTGCTCATGAAGGGCAAGAGTCGTATGCCCCTCTCCATCATGACCATGGGCATCTTCTTCAATCTCATCAATGGAGTCATGCAGGCAGGAGGTATCTGTTACTATCCCGCTACCGCCTATGACGAAGGTTTGAGTTATCTCACACATCCCCACGCATGGATAGGTCTGCTACTTTTCTTTATCGGCATGGCCATCAACTGGCACTCCGACCACGTCATCCGTCATCTGCGTAAGCCAGGAGATACCCGTCACTACCTGCCCGGCAAGGGTATGTACCGCTATGTCACCTCAGCCAACTACTTCGGTGAACTGGTGGAGTGGACCGGTTTTGCACTGCTCACCGCCTCTCCCGCAGCTTGGGTCTTTGTCTGGTGGACCTTTGCCAATCTGGTGCCCCGCGCCCATGCCATCCATCAGCGCTATATCGAGGAGTTCGGTGCCGTGCAGGTGGGGAGGAGAAAGCGCATTATACCTTATATATATTAGTCTCCATGCGATATATATTTGTCCCGATACGATATATTGTCTTCATAGGATTTACTAAACTCAAAAACTCAAACGCTATATGGAATCTAAACTATTCACACCTGTAACTCTCGGACCGCTCACCCTGCGCAACCGCACCATACGGTCGGCCGCCTTCGAGAGCATGTGTCCCGGCAATCGCCCCTCACGGCAGCTGCTCGACTATCACCGTTCGGTAGCAGCCGGGGGAGTGGGAATGACCACGGTGGCCTATGCCGCTGTAACCCGCAGCGGTCTCTCCTTTGACCGTCAGCTCTGGATGCGTCCGGAGATTGTACCTGATCTCAGGCAACTGACCGATGCTATTCATGCCGAAGGGGCTGCTGCCAGCATCCAGTTGGGCCATTGCGGCAACATGTCACACAAGAGCATCTGCGGCTGTACACCTGTTGGTGCCTCTACTGGTTTCAACCTCTATTCTCCTACCTTCGTGCGCGGACTCCGGGCCGATGAACTGCCGGCTATGGCCAAGGCCTACGGCGATGCCGTCTGCCTCGCCCGTGAAGCCGGATTCGATGCCGTAGAGGTCCATGCCGGTCACGGCTACCTCATCAGTCAGTTCCTCTCTCCCTACACCAACCATCGGAAAGATGAGTTCGGCGGTTCGCTCTCCAATCGGATGCGCTTTATGGACATGGTGATGGAGGAGGTGATGAAGGCCGCAGGAGATGATATGGCCGTATTGGTCAAGGTGAATATGCGCGATGGTTTCAAGGGAGGCATGGAGTTGGATGAGGCCCTTGAGGTGGCTCACCGGTTGCAGGACGATGGAGCCCATGCCCTTGTCCTGAGCGGCGGCTTTGTCAGCAAGGCCCCCATGTATGTCATGCGCGGTGAGATGCCCATCCGCACGATGACCCACTACATGACAGCACTCTGGCTGAAATATGGCGTGCGTATGGTGGGCAAATACATGATTCCTTCTGTTCCCTTCCAAGAGGCCTACTTCTTGGAAGATGCCTTGAAATTCCGTGCCTCACTCACCCTTCCGCTGGTCTATGTGGGTGGCCTTGTAGCCCGGACCAAGATTGATGAGGTACTCAACCACGGCTTTGAGGCCGTACAGATGGGCAGAGCCCTGCTCAATGAGCCCGGCTTCGTCAATCGGATGAGGCAAGAGGAGGCGGCACGCTGTAGCTGTAAGCATAGCAATTACTGTATAGCCCGCATGTACACCTTGGACATGGCATGTCATCAGCACCTGAAGGAACAACTACCCTCCTGTATTCGGAAAGAGATTGAACAGATTGAAGCGAAAGGATGAGTATGGAGAGAGCATGGGCAATCATTACCGGTGCCGACGGCGGCATGGGAAGAGAGATTACAAAGGCGGTAGCCCAAGCCGGCTATCGCGTTATCATGGCCTGCTGTAACCTGGAAAGGGCAGACCTTGTCTGTGAAAGGTTGAAAGTGGAGACCGGCAACGAAGAGATTCGGGTGGAGGAGCTTGACCTCGCCTCAATGGCCTCGGTGGCTCGCTTCACCCATCGCATACGGGAACAGGGGAAGCACATCCGTCTGCTGATGAACAATGCCGGTACCTTGGAGACGGGGCTGCATATCACAGAGGATGGATTGGAGCGGACCGTGAGCGTCAACTACGTGGGACACTACCTACTGACGCGAAATCTTCTTCCGCTGATGGGAGAGGGGAGTAGGGTAGTCAACATGGTCTCCTGTACCTATGCCATCGGCCGTATTGACCTTCCTGATTTCTTCTCCCGCGGTCGTAAGGGTGAATTCTGGCGCATCCCCGTCTATGGCAATACGAAGCTGGCTCTGTTGCTCTTCACGCTGGACCTGGCGCGGAGGGTCCAGGAGCGTGGCATTGTGGTCAACTGTGCCGACCCCGGCGTGGTCTCCACCGACATCATCACGATGCAGATGTGGTTTGACCCATTGACCGATCTCTTCTTCCGTCCCCTGATCCGCACACCGCGCCAAGGAGCCGACACTGCCATTCATCTGCTGTTGGATGAAGAGACCGGTCGGCGGAGTGGTACGCTCAATGTGAATAGCAGAGCCAAGAGGCTAACGGATAAATACCTCCATCATCCCCAGATGGATTCGCTTTGGCAAGCCACCGAGGAGATAGTCAGCCCCTGGTTGCAATGACTCCAAAAAAAGTCCGAATGAACTATCCATGAGCTCATTCGGACTTTGTTTTTTTAAAACCTCTTTCTTGAAAGGGTCTCTTTCTCAATGAGTTATTTAAAGGAATCTCTTTCTCAGAAGGGCCTCTTTCTCAATGAGTTATTTAAAGGAATCTCTTTCTTGAAAGGGTCTCTTTCTCAATGAGTTATTCAAAGGAATCTCTTTCTTGAAAGGGTCTCTTTTTTCAGGGCAGCTTCTTTTTAGATAGAGAGTGCACGCAGTACATTCACCAGTTCGCGGTTGATGGGTTTATCGTTCTTGATGGCCTTGTTGAACGGAACATATACCACCTGGTCGTTTTCAATACCAATCATCACATTGCGCTGACCCTCCATGATGGCCTCTATGGCAGCAGCACCCAATCGGCTGGCCAGGATACGGTCATGAGCCGTAGGACGTCCACCACGCTGCAGGTGACCCAGAATAGTTACGCGCACATCGTACTGCGGATATTCGTTCTTCACACGCTCTGCAAAGTGCATGGCGCCACCCGTGATTTCACTTTCAGCTACCAGCACGATACTACTGTTCTTTGATTTGCGGAAACCGTTCTTGATGAATTCTTCTAACTGGTCCACCTCCGTATTGAACTCCGGGATGATGGCAGCCTCTGCTCCTGAAGCGATGGCACCGTTCAGCGCAAGGAAACCGGCATCGCGTCCCATCACCTCCACGAAGAAGAGACGTTCATGAGAAGTAGCTGTATCGCGAATCTTGTCCACAGCATCCAGGATGGTGTTCAAAGCGGTGTCATATCCGATGGTAGTGTCTGTACCGTACAGGTCGTTGTCAATCGTGCCAGGCAATCCGATGCAAGGTACGTCAAATTCAGCGGCAAAGATGCGGGCACCCGTCAGCGAACCGTCTCCACCGATGACTACCAAAGCATCAATACCCTCCTTCTTCATGTTCTCATAGGCCAGCTGTCGTCCTTCCGGAGTTGTGAACTCCTTACAGCGTGCCGTCTTCAGGATGGTACCGCCAAGCTGGATGATGTTGCTCACATTCTGACTCTTGAACTCCTTAATCTCTCCCGTAACCAGTCCCTTGTAGCCACGGTAGATACCTTTCACCTGCAGTCCGTTGTAGATGGCTGTGCGGGTCACGGCACGAATAGCTGCATTCATGCCCGGTGCATCACCTCCCGAAGTGAGGATGCCAATACATTTAATTGTTCCCATATCAATATGTACGTTTGGTTCTTGTTTTTTTGTTCTTCTGTATAGCGGTGCTTTCCCTTTCGGCGAATACCGTCCTTATACCTTTGCAAATATAGTGCAATTCAAATGCCGAACAAAATCTGCGTGCATTTTTTTATGTTTGTTTCTTTTGCAATCGTTTATTCTTCCTCGTTTATGTTCTTTGCAACCTCCTCCATCAGCCATTTGGGTGTGGAAGTGGCTCCGCAGATGCCGATGGAGAGTGCCTCCTTCAGCAGCTTCCGGTCAATCTCTTGCGCATTGTCTATCAAGAAGGAATTGGGATTCACGCGAAGACATTCGTTGAAGAGTATCTTCCCGTTGCTGCTCTTCTTGCCGCTGACAAAGAAGATAAGGTCGTGTGCTGCTGCGAACTTCCGGATGTTGGGGATGCGGTTGGCCACCTGACGGCAGATGGTATCGGAGTAGTTGAAGCTCACCTCCGGGGAGATGTGCTGTTGGATATACTCCACAATCTTTCCGAACTCCTCCAAAGACTTGGTGGTCTGCGAGTAGAGGCAGATGCTGCGTTTGAAATCCAACTGTTTGGCCTCCTCCAGCTTCTCGATGACAATGGCACTACCGGCGGTTTGCCCTACCAGTCCCAGTACCTCGGCATGTCCGTTCTTGCCGTAGATGACAATCTGCTTCTCCGGGTCATCCTCCAGGAGGTACTCCTGCTTGATCTTCTTCTGCAGTCGGAGCACCACGGGACAAGTGGCATCGATAATCTCAATTCCGTTTTTCCGAGCCATTTCGTAGGTTTCGGGGGGCTCGCCATGGGCACGAAGCAGCACCTTTACGTCGTGCAGTTGGGCCAGCTGCTCATGGTTGATGGTAATCAGCCCCATCTTCTCCAAGCGCTCCACCTCACGGTTGTTGTGCACGATATCACCGAGACAGTAGAGCGTACCTCCCTTAGCCAGCTCCTCCTCTGCCTTGCGTATGGCCGTGACCACACCAAAGCAGAAGCCCGAACCGTTATCTATCTCCACCCTCTTCATCCTTGTGACTCTTTGGATTGGGTCAGTCGGTTGAACTGCTCCATCAACCAGCACTTCTGTTCAGCGATGGTCAGGTGGCTGTTGTCCAGAAGCAGAGCATCCTCCGCCTTGCGCAGAGGGCTGATTTCTCTGTGCTGGTCGATATAGTCTCGCTGCTTCACGTTCTCGAGGATATCGTTCAGATCCGCCTCCTGACCTTTGGCTTTCAGTTCATCGTACCGGCGCTGGGCACGGATTTCAGGAGAAGCCGTAACAAAAATCTTCAGTTCCGCATCCGGAAAGACGGTAGTGCCGATGTCACGTCCGTCCATGACAATCCCTTTGGCCCGTCCCATCTCCTGTTGTTGCGCCACCATAGCCTCCCGAACGAAGGGGAGTGCCGCGATGGGGCTCACCTGGTGAGAGACCTCCATGGTACGGATGGCCTGCTCCACGTTCGTCCCGTTGAGGTAAGTCTCCGGTCTTCCGCTCTCTCCGTTCAGCTGGAAAGAGATCTTCACCTGAGCCATTTCCGCTTTCAGCCGCTCCTCGTCAATCTTCCCCTCGGCAATAATACCCTGTTGCAGACAGTAGAGAGTCACTGCCCGGTACATTGCTCCGCTATCAATGTAGATATATCTAATCTCTTTCGCCAGATCTTTGGCCATGGTACTTTTCCCGCATGAGGAAAAGCCGTCAATCGCGATGGTAATCTTTTTCATTTTTCCTATACCTTATATAATATATAATCATTCAGTCTCTTCACCTTCCCCTCGTCCACCTTTTAGCCCTATTCTCCCCCCTTTCTGTCCTCTTTTTCCCCTCCATTTTCCCTCTCTCCACCCCCTCA
>CAMGIP010000009.1 GCA_946056155.1 uncultured Mediterranea sp.
GATAATAGTTACGCTTGTTCGTAACTATTCAGCGAATACCGTAGGCATTACGCGCTGTAGGCGCAAAAAGCGCATAGCCCCTATCTGCCATTCATCAGGCTGCAGGTGAGAAAAAGATAAAATAGTTTCTTGCTCATGATGATGCGTATTTGCTGGATTTTAGTTACTTTTGCCGTAGATAAAGAGCGTCATCGCTGCTTGTCGCGAGATATAGCGCTCTGTGATAAGAATTAAATGATTGATTAGCAAATAATTATGGCATTACATACTTGGTTTGAATGTAAAATCCGTTATGAGAAGACCATGGAGAACGGCATGGTCAAGAAAGTGACTGAACCCTATCTGGTAGATGCACTCAGCTTTACGGAGGCTGAGGCACGCATCATTGAGGAGATGACTCCCTTTGTGAGCGGTGAGTTCACGGTGAGCGACATCAAGCGGGCCAACTATAGCGAGCTCTTTCCTTCGGATGAGGAGGCGGCTGACCGCTGGTTCAAGTGCAAGCTGATCTTTATTATGCTCGACGAGAAGAGTGGAGCAGAGAAGAAATCTACCACTCAGGTGCTGGTGCAGGCGGCTGACCTGCGCGATGCGGTGAAGAAACTGGATGAGGGAATGAAGGGTACTATGGCTGACTATCAGATTGGTATGGTGAGCGAGACGGCCATCATGGACGTATATCCTTTCCATGCTGATGCCGATCCTGTACAGGAGGGGAAATAACGGAATCCCCCGTCAGTTGGAGTGATGAAGAAGAGATTACGAAGGAGAAATAGACGATGATTTCTGAACGTATCAACACGTTGAAGAGCGAACTGCCGCAAGGTGTACGCCTGGTGGCGGTGTCGAAGTTTCACCCCGTAGAGGCCATTGCAGAGGCTTACGAGGCAGGGCAACGGATTTTCGGTGAGAGCAAGGTGCAGGAGGTCTGTGCCAAGCAGGAACTCTTGCCCAAGGATATCGAGTGGCACTTTATCGGTCATCTGCAGACCAACAAGGTGAAGTATCTGGTGCCCTTCGTGACGCTGATTCACGGCATTGACTCCTATCGCTTGCTGGCCGAAGTGGATAAACAGGCAGCTAAAGTGGATCGTGTGGTGGATTGTCTGCTGCAGATACACATAGCCCGAGAGGAGACAAAGTTTGGATTCAGCATGGAGGAGTGCAGACAGATGCTGACAACCGGTGAGTGGAAGCAGCTCCACCATGTGCGTATCTGTGGTGTGATGGGGATGGCTACCAATACGGAGGATATGAAGCAGGTGGAGGAGGAGTTTGCATCGCTCTCGGCCTTCTTCCGCGAGATTAAGCAGCGGTGGTTTGCCGATGTGGAATACTTCAAGGAAATCTCCATGGGCATGTCACACGATTATCATCAGGCTATAGCCCAAGGAAGTACTCTCGTAAGGGTGGGAACTTTTATCTTCGGAGAAAGGAACTACTGAAATGGGAGCGCGAGAACAAGTTAATTAATACACTTATTAAAAAATATAGTATCATGGCAACATTAGAAACTACCTTTGCAGGACTCAAACTGAAGAATCCTGTCATTGTCAGCAGTTCGGGCTTGACCGACAGCGCTGCCAAAAACTGCAAACTGGCTGAGGCCGGTGCAGGAGCCATTGTATTGAAATCGCTCTTTGAGGAGCAGATTCTCATGGAAATTGACCACATGGATGACCCCAACTTCTCTCCAGAAGGCAGCGAGTATCTCTCTGCCTATGTGCGTCAGCACAAGTTGGAGGAGTATCTCAACGTTATCCGTGAGAGCAAGAAGGTATGTCAGATTCCGGTTATCGCCAGCATCAACTGCTACGACGACAGCCAGTGGATAGACTTTGCACGTCAGATTGAGGCTGCCGGTGCCGATGCGCTGGAAATCAATATCTTGGCACTCCAGACAGAGGTAGGCTATACGTATGGTGAGTTTGAACAGCGCCATATCGACATTTTGCGTCATGTCCGCAATACGGTGAAGCTGCCTGTCATCATGAAGCTGGGCGACAACCTGACCAATCCCGTGGCGCTGATCAGTCAGCTCTATGCCAATGGTGCTGCGGCTGTGGTGCTCTTCAACCGCTTCTACCAGCCGGATATCGACATCGAGAAGCTGGCCCAGAGTGCAGGTCCCGTGTTGAGCAATGAGGCCGACCTCTGCAAATCGCTCCGTTGGACGGGTATTGCTTCGGCTGCTGTTTCGGGCATTGACTATGCTGTTTCGGGTGGCGTACATTCGCCTGAAGCTGTGGTTAAGGCTATTCTGGCAGGTGCTTCAGCCGTGGAGGTGTGCAGCGCCATCTACCGTCAGACGCCCGCTGTCATTGGTCAGTTCAACAGCTTCCTTAGCGAATGGATGGACCGCAAGGGCATGGAGAGCATTGCTCAGTTCAAGGGTATGCTCAACCAGAAGGAACTGAAGGGTGTGAACACATTCCAGCGTACTCAGTTCCTCAAGTACTTCGCTACGTTTGAATAATTGCCGGTATCGAAAATAGGGTGTAGGCCGTTGTACATTGTTGGAGGGATGCTCCCTTCCTGGTCGTGATTATGATGCTACAGCTCTTTTCGCCGAAGAGAGATAATAGTAAAGCCCAAGGTTTCTTCTGCCTTGGGCTTTATTTTGATGTTTCCTTTGAGCCTCTTTGACGTATTCTCTGAGTCTCTTCGGTGTGTGCTTTGCATCCCTTTGACGTATTCTTTGCGTCCCTTTTGATGCGTTCTATGACGTCTTTCAGACGTTCTGTTTGAGCCTATTAGATGTGTGGCCTCTTTCTGATATGCGGGATTAGAGTACGCAGAAGGCGCTATAGAGGGTGATGCCTATCAGGATGACTCCTCCCCCTACGACAGGAATGAAACCATGTTTGGAGGGTGGGTTGACAAACTCCACGTGGCTTATTCCTTTCATCCCTTTGGCTTCCAATTTCTTGTTCACCCAAACAAAGAGCGAGTACATCAGTACAGCCCCCACACTGCCGATGAAGGCACCAACAAGAATATCCCCAGGGTAGTGTACACCAAGGTAAATGCGTGAATAGCAGGTGAGTATAGCCCAGCAGAAAATAAACCAAGAGAGGACACGATGACGGGAAAGCAGCAGCAGGTAGAAGGCCAGCCCAATGGTATTGGAGGCATGGCACGAAGGAAATCCGTAGCGGCCCGACCTGTAGTTGTTGACTATATGTACCAAATCGGATATGGGATTGTTCAGATTGGAGGGGCGGAGGCGTTCCACATGAGGGCGGATGAGGCTCGCTGCTACCTGGTCGGCAAATAGACAGACTAAGGCGATGGCTACCGTACAAAGAAATGCTGTGCGCCATGAAAAATCTCTAAAGAGCATATAGAGTATCGCAGCATAAAGGGGTATCCATATCCATTTACTGCTGTACAGGTACATGAATATGTCAAAATAGCTGTTGTGGCACCCGTTGATGGCGAGCAGTACCTGAGTGTCTAAGTCGTTCAGAAACGAAAGCATTGCATTGCACAATTCCATATTTGTATATTTACGTTTGATTATTATCGTCTATCTTATCCCTTTCGGTGGAGGTAGAGGTGATGCGTGATGCTGGATGGGAGTTCGCAAGCATAGTGAGTCACCATAATCATGGTCTTGTCCGGTCGTTGGCAGAAGGCCTCAATGATGCGTTTCACGCGGAGACGGTTGAAGGTGTCGAGTCCGTGGAGCGGTTCGTCAAGGATGAGCAGTTCGGGGTCCTTGACAAAGGCACGGGCCAGCAGAGCCAATCGTTGCTCACCACTGGAGAGTTGGAGGAAGGGCTTGTCGCGTAACGAGCCTATACCGAAGATATCCATCCATTGCTGGCAGATGGCCAGCTCCTCGGCTTTCGGACGGAGGTAGAGGCCAATGGTGTCATGAAGACCTGAAGCCACAATCTCTATGGTTGGCAGGTTCTTGAGGTAGGCACGGTGCATCTCGGGACTGACATAGCCGATGTGCTTCTTGATTTCCCAGATGCTCTCGCCCGACCCGCGGGGACGTCCGAAGAGGGCAATGTCGCAGGCATAAGACTGAGGATTGTCGGCACAGACTAAGCTCAGCAGGGTGGATTTACCTGAACCGTTGTCACCACTCAAGGCCCATTTTTCCCCACGATGTACCGTCCAGTTGAGGCTCTTGAGGATGGTACGCTCCTCATAACGGATGCTTACTTCATTGAGTTTCACTACCTCGTCTCCTTCGAAGGGATTGGGATGATGGGGCAGGTCGATTACTTGCTGTTGCACCTCAACGAGGGATTGCTCTATGGTAGCAAGGCTTTCTGCTTCCATAGCCTTCCACTGCTCCAAGTAGCTCGCACGTGTCATCTTTTCGCCTACCTTCTTCTCCTTGACAGGTACCACATGGGTGATGAACGGAGGTATGTCGTCCAGCATGGAGAGCACGAGGACAATCTGTAGCGAGGGCAGATGGGAGAGCTCTTCCAACAGACGGCCAAGCAACTGACGAGTGTCGGCATCCAAACCGATGAAGGGATTGTCCATGATGAGGACCCGCGGTGAAGCCAGCAATGCCTTGGTCAACTGCATCTTGCGCAGTTCACCGCTGGAGAGAAGAATCACCTTCTTGTCCAACAGAGGCGTCATCCCGAAGAGGTCGAACAGCCTTCGCACATCTTCCATCTTCTGCATATCGTACGTTGGCATCGTTTTTCCCTTTTGCTTCTGTGAATCCTTCGGTTCCGTCTCATCTGTCGGCTCACAGGCTACATTCGGTTCCGGCATATCTTCCTGCTTACTATGAACAGTTTGGTTCGAGGTCTGATACTCCTTCATCAGTTGCTTCACCACGCTCCATCCCCCCTTGCTCAGCAGGTCACACACGAGAGGGACGTCATCCTGCTCCGTCTGGTTCCAGCGCTGCTGATAATAGTAGTAGCCGTCTGCACTGCCGTAGGTGTCGCGGAAAGCGATGTAGCGGAGGTTGTCATACACGGTGGCGGTGGGAGAGGGTGAGAAGTCATATTGGGGAGTACCCTCCATGAGTGGATAACGGCCGGTCAGCAGATCGACCAACAGACTTTTCCCGGAGCCATTGGGCCCCACAAGGGCGATGTGCTCGCCCTTGCCGAGGCCCAAGGTAACCGGTTCTGCAAGCCGTACCTGTGGGTCGCGGGCTACGGCTTGAACAAGTTGGATGGTGTGTTGTTGCATTTGTCAGTATCAATAGTTATTTTGTATAGGCTATGAGAGCCGAACGGGCAGGTACGGTAAGTTCGCTGCCACTGATGGTGCCCAAACCGTTTTCGTTGATGAGCCCATCGCGGCATACTACCGAATATTTGCCTTGAGCTACGGGCACCTTCACCACCTCCTGGCGAGCGTTGAGAATCACGAAAATCTCCTTCCAAGCATCACCGTTGGCATTATCCTTGAGGCGGAAAGCTACTACGTTACCCTTCTCTACAGGGATGAATTCCAAGTGTTTACGCACAGATTCTGCACTTCCCATACGGAAGGCAGGATGGTTCTTGCGCAGCGAGATGAGACCCTTGTAATAGGCAAAGACGTCGGCATGGGCCGACTTGCGGCTCCAGTCAATAGCGTTGATGGAGTCGGGGCTCTGGAAGCTGTTGTGCACGCCCTTCTTGTCGCGCATCACCTCTTCACCGGCATAGATGAAGGGTACACCCTGTGAGACGAACACAGCCGTCTGGGCCAGCTTGTCCAATTTGGCTACCTCAGCAGGAGCGATACCCGGCATGCTGGTGTTGAGACGATCGACCAGACACATGTCGTCGTGGCAGGAGATGTAGCTGATCATCTGCGTAGGTTCAGCTGCCCAGGGAGCCTTGCTATAGTTGACCTTTGCATTATCCACTTGCGGATGTTCAATAGCACCTACGATACCAAATTTCACGCTCTCCTCGGCATCGGGCAGACCGGCCAGGAAGGCACCCTGCTTGTTGTCGCTGAAGGGACCGCGCAATCCGTCGCGAATCTCATCGCTGAAGGCAGCGATACCCGGCATCTGTGCCACGTTGGCCTTCATGGCCAAAGCCTCCTGCGGGAGTTGTGGTGCTTCAGCAGCCCATCCTTCACCATAGATGAAGATGGTGGGCTCGATCTCGGTGGCTGCACGGCGTATCTCGTTCATCGTTTCGATGTCATGGATACCCATCAGGTCGAAGCGGAAGCCATCGAGGTGGTACTCCTGAATCCAGTATTTTACCGATTCAATCATATATTTGCGCATCATCGGGCGGTCGCTGGCCGTCTCGTTGCCGCATCCTGAGGCGTTGGCAAAGCTACCATCCTCTTTCTGACGGTAGAAGTAGCCGGGAACGGTACGCTCAAAATTGCTGTCGATGGTGTTGAAGGTGTGGTTATAGACTACGTCGAGCACTACGCGTATGCCTGCCTTGTGCAACGCCTGCACCATCTGCTTGAACTCGCGGATGCGGGCTTCCGGACAGTAGGGATTGGTCGAGTAGGAGCCGTCTGGCACATTGTAGTTCTGTGGGTCATAACCCCAGTTGTAGCGGTTCTCTTCCAGTTTGGTCTCATCCACCGAGGCATAGTCGTAGGAGGGCAGCAGATGCACATGAGTCACACCCAGCTCCTTCAGGTGGTCGATACCTGTGCTCCATCCCTCAGGACTTTTGGTGCCCTCCTCGGTGAGTGCCAGGAACTTGCCTTTGTTCTCAATGCCTGAGGTGGGAGAGATGGAGAAGTCGCGATGGTGCATCTCGTAAATGATCACATCCGCGGGAGAGTTCAGTGCCGGACGCACATCGTTGGCCCATCCCTCGGGATCAGTTTCTGCCATATTGATAATGGCTCCCCGTTTGCCGTTCACACCTACAGCCTGCGCGTTGATACCCGGCGTGTCGCCCAACCATTGGTCTTGAATTTTCACATTGAAGGCGTAGAATTTGCCTTTCAAATCACCCTCTTTCTCAGCGTTCCATGTACCTTCCTCTCCCAATGTCATCTGCAGCGTTTCGTAGGCATGTCCACCTTCGCCCTCTTCGTAGAGTAGTACGCGCACCTCGTCTGCGGTAGGTGACCAGAGGTGAAACCGAGTGAGCTCCGGGGTGTATTCCATTTCGGTGAGACTGCCCTGACGCACAGGGTAGAGTTCGTAAGAGGAGTAGTCCTTCTTCGAAGGCGTACATCCCGTGAGTGCAGCTGCAGCCATACCCACAATCACAACGTTACTTAATTTCATGTTCATGTTATTATTTTTGTTAATGGTTAATCTTTTCCGTCCTTTTCCCTTTCCTCCTGTCCTGTTCATACCTTGCTGTACTTTCCCTTTTCTTTTGTTTTTTCTCCTTTCCCGATTTTCCGTCATCCGGCTTTAACCTTAACACCTTACCACCTTAACTCCTTACTTTCATCAAGTTTTTCCCAAGTTCCTAAATTTTGCGTCTCTCTTAGGGTGACTTCTTAATGAACTTTTCCTGGGTTTTTGGCGATAAAGTCCTTCCATCCCCGGTACTCCTTATCCACGGATGGCCGTCCCATTTGCAGGAAATGGCAATAGGCAGCCGCTAAGGCATCGGTAGCATCCATAAACCTCGGCATCTCCTCGGGCGCGATGTGTAACAGACGTTGGAGCATACCTGCCACCTGCTCTTTAGAGGCCTGTCCATTGCCTGTAATGGCCATTTTAATCTTCAGCGGAGCATATTCCGTGATAGGGATGTCTCGTATGAGTGCAGCCGCCATGGCTACCCCTTGAGCCCGTCCCAGTTTGAGCATCGACTGCACATTCTTTCCGAAGAAAGGAGCCTCAATGGCCAGTTCATCAGGCAGATAGCTGTCAATAATCCCTAATACGCGGGTATGGATGTGCTTGAGCTTGAGGTAGGTATCGCCTATCTTGCGCAGGTCTATCACTCCCATGGCAATCATCTCAGCCTTGGTGCCTACCACACGCAACAATCCGTAGCCCATTACATTCGTGCCGGGGTCAATGCCCATGATAATCTTCTCCTTGACCGGCTGTATCACAGCAACTCCTCCATCAATGTGGGGAAGCCGATGACACGCTCCTTGAAGGTCTTGGTCAGCTCCTCGTTCAGTCTTATCCCCAGTTCTTGATGCCAATGGTGGAGGGTGGCAGAATCTTTAACCGCGAATTGTACGCTCAGACAGGTGCCCTCGTCGCGATGACTCAGGATACGGAGTATGCGCGGTGACGTCAGTCGGCCATCTTTTTCCACCTCTGGAAGGTAGAATTCTTGCAGCCAAATGAGGAAAAGTTCCTCATTTTCATCCTCAATATGGTAGGTTGTATTATAAATTAGCATAGTACCACAAAATTTTTTCGCAAAAATAGCAATTTATTCAGAAATAAGCATTATCTTTGCATCGTCAAAATCAGAAAAGATTCTGAAAACGTTCTCAAAGGGGCGTTAGCTCATCTGGCTAGAGCGCGACACTGGCAGTGTCGAGGTGATGAGTTCGAGTCTCATACGCTCCACCTGTTTTTATGATGCTTAGGAGTTATCCTTTACATAGGGTAACTCCTTTTTTTATATCTCCTCTCTCTTATCAGATTACTCCTTTTGGGTCAAACAAAGGTTCAGCAGAAAATATATGGGGAACAAAGAAGTGGTTATCATCCTGACGCTAATGACCGATTCGATATCTCTTATTATTATTTCGATATCTCTTATTATCATAAGGTTCGCGTACATTTATATATGTACCATTTTCTACACCCTGTTTTCCTATCTGATTCATTGCGGTGTATTGTCAGGTCAATACTTGCTCACAGGAAGCTTTTCTGTTAAAGCTGTTTAAATATGCTCCAAAAACAGCTTACTTTCCTTTACAGACTCCTACCTTTCGGCCCCAAAGGTGTTAACACAATCGGTTTAGCATGCCAAAACAACAATAAAGCAAAGGAACAGTCCCGAAAGGGAGAATAAAATAGTATGAAGCATACAAAATACCTGGAAATAGACACACAAATAGCGCAGCAGTTGAAGTTTGGCGATGAAGAGGCATTTACGGCCATCTTCAGGCAATACGCAAGGCTTCTCTTTGCGCTGGCCTACCGATACCTCAAATCGGTGGAGGCGGCGGAAGATGCGGTGCAGTTTGTCTTCATGAGGCTGTGGGAGAAAAGAGAAGTGCTCGACCTCTCCAATGGAGTGAGGAGCCTGCTCTACACCATGCTCAAAAACTACATCCTCAATGAACTGAGACATCAGACCGTGACGTATGAGAAATTGTATGCCATGGCACAAAATCGCTCCGACAGTACGGAGAAGACGGAGACGGAGAGGATGGAACAACGTGAAATGGAACTGCTGCTGCGCAAATATATTGGTGAACTGCCGTTGCAGAAGAAGATAATCTGTCGGATGAAACTGGACGAGGGACTTTCCAATCAAGAGATTGCGGACCGGATGAACATTGAAATCAACACGGTGAAGTCGCACTACACGCAGGCCATCAAGATGCTGAGGGAAAAGATGAAACGGATGAGGCTACTGCTTTGGGCCTTCTGGTAGGCTCATGCAGGAAATAGCTGATACTGTGCTTAACAGCTTTAGAGGGGAAGCTTTGGCGGAAGGGATAGGGACGATGAGGACGCTTGCAGCAGATAAGGAATGTAGGAGGTGTCTCAAACAGGAGGGAAGGCAAAGGGGGAGGAGAAGTGTATGTGATAACGAATGATGATAACTATAGACAGTAGTATGATGGATAGAAAGATTGTGGAACGAGTGTTGAACAACGCTGCTACACCCGATCAGGCACGTGAAGTGGCGAAAGGATGGGCTACGGAGGAGGGTGAACAGCTCTTCAACGAGCTCTTTGACCAGGATGTGGAGCGTTTGCAGAGCACGGCAGATAATTCAGGTCAAGGACTGGCCAAGGAGATTTCCGCATTTGATCAGGAAGAAGCTGGGACCTCCGCTTCTGATTGGGTGCAGGAAGGTGCAGCAGGAGCTGCTTCCGCATTTGCTCAGGAGCAGATGGAGGAGAGACTTATGGCGTGGATAGGCAAGGGGAGAAGAAACAATTGGAGACTCTATCTGCGCAGAGTGGCGGTATGGTTGCTCTTTGCCCTGCTGGGAGGTGCGGCCGTCTATTTTTGGGAGCGGACAGTGATGGTCGGTGGAGGTGAATATGCCGAGGTGAGGACTGCCACGGGCGAACGGCTACAGGTGGCCTTTCAAGATGGGTCGGTAGTGCTGCTCAATGCTCAATCCTCCTTGCGCTACCCCATCAACTTCGGTCATCGACAGCGAAAGGTGGAACTCACTGGAGAGGCCTGTTTCCAGGTGAAGAGAGGTGACAAGAGACCCTTTGTCGTGGAAGCTGGCGGACTGGAGGTAGAGGTGCTGGGCACTCGGTTCGACGTCAAGGCTTATCCCGAAGAGGAGGTACTTGTCACTTTAGAGGAGGGTGCGGTGAGACTTAGCGACCACAAATTGCTCAACTACCGGCTGAAACCGGGTGACCAAGCCATTTACAACCGGATTACGGGCAATTGCAGCATCATGCGTCCGCGGGATATGATGGCCGTGACAGCTTGGCAGAAGCAGAAACTCTATTTCTACCTCACCCCCTTGGAGGAGATTCTCAAAACGTTGGAGCGTCAGTTTGGCGTTACCTTCCGTGTACCCAATCGGGCTGTACTGAAGAACAGGTTCACCGTGTCGGCACCCACCCTCCAGATGGAAGATATTCTCAAAGATATAGAGGCGGTCTCCTATATTCGTTTCCAGCCCATGGAACAGGGAGGCTACGAGGTTGTTTCCAAGTAGAGCTGTTTCACTCTTGCTCCTCTTTGAGCAGCAGCCAGCCTACTCCTTGGAAGAGCATCTGCAGGCAGCCGAACAATTAGGTCTCCAACTTGTGAGTGAAAACTTTCGCTCGGCTGAAAACTGGTTGTCAGTATGTCAGCTGAAGAACCAACTCGTCAACAAAATATCTATTGAAACATACTTTTTTTCGTATCAGGCTAATACCCTTTTTCGTGTGGGGTGTTAGCCTGATTGTATATCTCTTAATATCTGAAAGACAACAAATCATTATGAGAAACCAAAAACAACTATGTAGAGCGGTGCTTGTGGCCTTGGCTCTATGGATGGGAAGCCTGGTGGTGTATGCCCAGCAGCAGGCACTCCTGTCGCTCGATTTCAAGAATACCCCCTTGGAGAGGGTACTGCTATCCATCAAACAACAGGTGGGTGTGGAGATGGTCTATAGCGACCAGATTGTGGATGTGAACCGCAAGGTATCCATCCAAGTGAACAAAGTGCCGGTGGAACGGGCACTGCAGATTCTTTTCAAAGACATGGCTGTGAGTTATGAACTGCGCAATGGTAAACTCTACCTCAAGGAGAAGAATCTACAGGAGGTGAGACGTATACGCGTCAAAGGTACGGTGAGGGACGTTACCCGTGAACCGGTCATTGGAGCCAACGTGCGCCTCGTGGGTGATGGAACTGTGGGTACCATCACTGATGTCAACGGAGAGTTTGAACTGGAGGTTCCGGCCAATGCTTCGTTGGAGGTGAGCTTCATCGGATATACCACTCAGCAGGTGGCCGTCCGCAACCGTACAGCTTTGGCCGTGGTGCTCAAGGAGGAGAGTAAACTGTTGGACGAAGTGGTGGTCGTTGGCTATGGAAGTATGAAGAAGAAGGATCTCACGGGAGCACTCTCTGTAGTGAGGGGTGAGGAACTCTCGGAACGGAAGACGACCAACCTCTCCATTGCGCTACAGGGGGCAACAGCCGGAGTAACCGTGACAAGAAGTAGCGGTGACCCCGAATCTACCGGATCCATTCGCATTCGTGGTATCACTACCATCAGCAATGCCGACCCGTTGGTCATTGTGGATGGAATTCCGGGAAAAATTGATCTCGTCAATCCCGATGATGTGGAGAGCATGACAGTGCTCAAGGATGCCGCTTCGGCTTCCATCTACGGAGCACGTGCAGCAGCCGGTGTGATTGTCATCACCACCAAGCGTGCCAAAAAGCAGGCATTGGAGATGACCTACAGTTATGAACATACTTGGGAGATGCCCACCGAACAACCTGATTATGTGGATGCGCAGCAGTATATGCTGATGTGTAACGAAATCCTTTATAACGATAACCCCTCCGGCGGATGGTGGCAGACCTATACCGAGGACCAAATTACCAACTGGAAGAGACTTAACGCCTCCAACCCCGACAAATATCCCATTGCCAACTGGCAGAACGCGGTCATCAAGAGCAGTTCGTCGAGACAGACCCACTCGGTGACCCTGAGTGGAGGAAACCAGACGGTACGCACCAAGGCCTCCTTCCGTTACGACCTCTCTGATGCCCTCTATGTGAACAAGGAGTATAACCGCTACATGATTCGTGTGAACAACGATATCGATGTCAATCCCTTCGTGAGCGCACATATCGACCTCAACTTCAAGCGTTCGGAGTCGGTGTCTCCCGTGGATTCACCCTGGGGATCAAGACGCACACCACCTATCTATGCCATTCGCTGGAGCGATGGACGCTGGGGTGATGTAAAGGATGGAGGCAATGTGCTGCCAAGACTCTATGACGGAGGTACCAAGACGCAGTGGTACAATCAGTTGGGAGGTAAAGCGGGATTGGATATCAAACCCTTCAAAGGGCTGAAACTCTCGGGTGTGGTTGCGGTCAATTACTACTTCAACAAATTCAAAACCTTTACTAAAGCTCTTTACTATACCAACTATGACTATCCCAACGATCCCAAGCCGATGGGTGGTCATCAGACAACAAGCCTCACGGAAAACCGCAACGACGGACGTGATCTTACCTATCAGCTCTTTGCCAACTATGACAAGGCTTGGGGTAAGCACAACCTCTCAGCCATGGTGGGCTATGAAACCTACTATAATACCTACGAGAACCTGTCCGCCACGCGCGATCGGTTTGCCATGACCTCATTCCCCTATCTTGACCGAGGCAACAGCTCCTACCAGAACACGGGAGGCAATGCCGACCACAATGCCTACCGGTCGGTGTTTGGACGTGTGGCCTACAACTGGGCCAACAGATATCTCCTGCAGGTGAATGTACGTCGCGACGGCTCTTCACGCTTTGCCAAACGCAACCGATGGGGCAACTTCCCCTCAGCCTCCATCGGCTATCTGATTTCGGAGGAACCCTTCGTCAAGCGGCTGGGATGGAACTGGCTCTCCAACCTGAAGCTCAAAGCCTCGTATGGCACGTTGGGCAATGAGCAGATTGGTACCAACTTCCCCTATCAGGCCCTGCTCACGGTGAGCGAGGTGCTGCTCTACGGTCCTAACGGCAGTGCGGAAACCTATGCCACTGCGGCTCAGTATGACTATGCAGTGGAGAATATCACCTGGGAAACCACCAAGACCTGGAACGTGGGCTTCGAAGCGGGGTTCCTCAACAACAGACTCTGGGCCAATGCAGACTTCTACCGGAAGAGAACCGAGGATATGCTGATGAACCTCACCATTCCCCGCTACATCGGATTCAGTGATCCTAAGGTGAATGCAGGCACCATGGAGACCAAAGGTTTTGAGGTGGAAGTGGGATGGCGCGACCATATCGGACAGCTCAACTACTCCATCTCGGCCAATCTCTCCGACTTCATCTCTCGTATCACCTACCTCAAGGGCCAGGA
The DNA here is from genome assembly GCA_946056155.1 of uncultured Mediterranea sp. Classification (GTDB taxonomy): domain Bacteria; phylum Bacteroidota; class Bacteroidia; order Bacteroidales; family Bacteroidaceae; genus Bacteroides. The sequence continues at coordinate 13,627 of CAMGIP010000009.1, forward strand.
CATCAGCTCCAGCGCACAGAAGGTGAACATCGAAGGGGGAGAGTTTCAGGAGTGGTATGGATACCTGAGCGATGGACTCTTTCTCACGGAGGAGGATCTGATGAACTCGCCCAAGACCAGCAACAATGTCAAGGTGGGCGACATCAAGTATAAGGACATCTCGGGTCCTGACGGAGTACCCGATGGCAAAATCTCGCCTGAGTATGACCGTGTGCTGCTCGGTGGTTCGCTGCCCCGCTACTCCTTTGGCCTGCGGTTGTCCCTCGACTATAAGGGAATCGACTTCTCGGCCATGTTCCAGGGGGTGGGCAAGCAGAATGCCCGCATCACCCAGCAGATGGTGGAACCCAAAGGAGACAACTGGCTCAATCATCCCGCCATCCTCGTAGGCAACTACTGGAGCGCCTTGAATACCGATGAGGAGAATGCACACGTGAAGTATCCGCGTCTCACCTCCAAAGGATCGGGCAACAACTATGCCATGTCGGACTACTGGATGTTCAACGGCAACTACCTCAGACTCAAGAATCTGACGCTTGGATATACCTTCAAGCAGGAGTGGCTCAGGAAGGCCTTCGTCAAGAAACTGAGAATCTATGTGGCTGCCAACGACCTCTTCTGCCTCAACCGATACCCCAAGGGATGGGACCCCGAGGTGGGCGGCATCGGATACCCTATCACCACCTCGCTTATGGTGGGCGCTTCTGTTAACTTCTAATTTACTACTTTTATACGGACATGAAAACAAGAAAATATGCTTTGATAGCGGGTTGGGCACTGCTGGCTCTCACGGGTTGCCAGGACCTGGACCTGAATCCGCTCTCCAGTGGCTCCTCGGAGACTTGGAACGCTACAGAAGATGAGATTGTCATGAGCCTCCGCGACCTCTATCGGGACCGCTTTTGGCCAACCGACCAGGAGAGCTGGACCGACGACTGGACCAACCGGGACGTGACGAGTGTCTTGCTCAATGGTACCCTCAACGGACAGACCTACGAGGTGACCGACCTCTGGGATGCGCAATACAAGATGATCAGTCGGGCCAATACGGTGATTCTCAACGCTCGACGAGCCTTGAACAACGGACTCTCGCAGGCTCAGGTGGATCGCTATGTCGCAGAAGCACGCTTCCTCAGAGCTACGGCTTACAGCCGGCTTACGGAGAAGTTTGGCGACGTGCCCTACGTCACTGACCTGCTCACCATTGAGGAGGCCTTTGCCTACGGGCGTACTCCCCTCAAGGAGGTCAACACCCATATCTATGAGGATTTTGACGAGGCCATACGGCTATTACCCACCTCATACAAGGAGGATCAGCGGGCCACACGCTGGGTTGCATTGGGCTTCAAGGCTCGCCATGCGCTCTACATGGGCGACTATGAACTGGCTGCCGCTGCGGCCAAGGAGATCATCGAGAATGGCCCCTACACTCTGCACAAGGATTTCAGTGACCTTTTCGTCTCTGTTCCGAAATCGAGCAATCGTGATGAGGCCATGTTTGTCATCCCACGATCTATAGAGCTGAAGATGAACGTGATACATACGCAGCCCTATCTGCCGCGTACCAGTGGAGGTTATGTGCAGTACACCCCCTCCTGGGACCTGCTGGCCGCTTTTCTCTGCACCGATGGACTCACGGTGGACAAGTCTCCGCTCTTTGACTCACACAAGCCTTTCGACAATCGCGACCCTCGCTGCGAGGCTACCATCGTGAAATTCGGCTCCAACTTCCTGGGTTACGGCTACGACCCCTCACCCAAGGCTAGGTATCTCTACAACTACTCCACAGGAAAGTATGACATCGAAAATAAGGATACTCGTATGCTCCAGCAGTATGCCTCTTACAACGGATTGGCCATTCGCAAAAAAGTCGATGATTCTTGGCCAATGCCGGGGTTCATGGCGGAGAACGACAATATCGTGATGCGTCTGGCAGAGATGTATCTCACTTATGCTGAAGCCAAAATCGAACTCAATCAGATAGACCAGAGTGTGCTGGATGCCATCAATACAGTCCGAGCACGGGCCTACGGATGCAGCAAGGAGGAGGTAGGAAGTTATCCCGTGGTGAGCGTCACCGATCAAGCTGAACTCCGTAGCATCGTGCGTATCGAACGGCGTATGGAGTTGGCATGGGAGGGATTGCGCTATATGGATCTCGTGAGGTGGAGGTTGGCCTCCGTGTCGCTCAACCGCAAGAACTATGGGGTGAAGTATCCAATGTCTACCTCTAACAGCTACATGGCCGATTGGTTTTGGGCCTTCCCGCCCACCATCGACGAGAACGGACTGCCCGACTTCTCGGAGATGGAGCGACAGGGCAAGGTGAATACACTCTCGGAGAGAAATTGGGATGACCGACAGTATCTCTGGCCCATACCCACTACCGACTTGCAAATCAATGAGAACATGACCAATAACCCGGGCTATTGATGGAGCCCGATTCATCGATTAATACCTATAATAATGAAAGACTATTTATACTTCATGATGCTTGCCTTCGTGGCCTGGACCTGCTGTGCAAGCTGTTCGGATGATGACGAGGAGCGGGCTGTGCAGTGGCAGCTCAATGAGGCGATGAGCGATGATTTCAACAGCTGGAACCCGGAGAAATGGGGCACCGATGTATGGGTCACTTCATCGGTCTATGCCTTCCGCGACGAGAACGTCTCGGTCGCTGACGGCTGTCTGCGCTTGGCCGTGAAGAAGGAGGAGCACAACGGATTCCACTATACAGCCGCACGGGTCAAGTCGGCCTTTACCATTGGCGGCAATACGGCCGTGGAGGTGAGAGCAAAACTGGTGAAGCATGCAGCACATGTGGCTAATGCCATCTGGTTGAGCGACCAACCTCTGCCGTGGAGCAATCCCAACTTGGAGATTGATTTGGTGGAGACGATGCCTGATGATACGTGGCCGGACTGGAAGTTCTCCTCGGGCATTCTCTATTGGTGGCTCAAGGCCGAAGGGGTGGCCATTCCCGATTGGGTCAACTTCCCTTCCAACCAGAGTTGGATGCAGCAGCAACTGGCGCTCACCTACTATCGCCATACGGTGGGACTGAGCGAAGATTTTCATACCTATCGGCTGGAGCGTTACAACGGACGCATCCGTATGTATGTGGACGGTGACCTCTATTGGGACCGTGACTGGAAACGGGCAGTGGAACGTCCAGCTTACTTCCAGTGGGCCACGGATATGGAGCGTCCGCTTATCTTCTCCATAGAGAGCCACAGCGGCAACCCTGTCGAGGAGGAGCTCCCGGGTGAGATGCTTATAGACTATGTGCATATCTATGATTTAGTACCCTAAGGCCATGAAACGAGTGAAGACAATTGGGGCAGATGGAGGACTTATGTCTCTCTGCGAGAAGGAGACGCTGTCTGCGGGAAAATGTATGTTTCCTCGATTGACAAATTCGTTGGCCGTGGAAGTCATATCTCTTCGAGAGATGAAGCCGTTCGTAGCGGCGGGAGTCTTCTTCTTGCTGATGCTGCTCTCTCCTTTGGCAGCCAGGGCACAGCTTTGGGTGGAGGCGGAGAGCTTCTCTTGCCGAGGCGGATGGAAACTGGATCATCAGGCCTTCACGAAAATCGGGTCGGCCTACCTCAATGCGCATGGTATGGGGGTACCGGTGGAGGATGCCTCTACGGAGGTGGAAGTGAAAGAGCCAGGGATGTATCATCTCTATGTGAATACCTATAACTGGACGTCGCCCTGGTACGAAGGCAAGGGTCCGGGGGCTTTTCAGGTTTCGGTCAACGGGAAAACACTTCTTGCCGAATTGGGTACAACGGGTAATGGTTGGGGATGGCAATATGCCGGACGTGTGCGCTTGGAGGCTAAAAACCGATTGGCGCTCCACGATCTGACAGGATTCAACGGACGGGTGGATGCGCTCTACTTCAGCAAGAGCAGGCGTACGCTACCGCAGGATAGGGAACAACTTCGCATCCTCCGTAACCGGATGATGGGCATCTCGGAGGTGGAGAAGGTTGAGGGGGCTGATCTGGTGATCGTTGGTGGTGGTGTGGCCGGATGTGCCACGGCACTGACAGCAGCACGATATGGACTGAAGGTGGTATTGGTGGATAACCTGCCGCGATTGGGGGGAAACAACTACCTCGGGGTCTATATGTCGGGTGTGATGTGCTACAATCTCTATCCGAACCTCGGCAATGGGGTGAGGGAACTGAGCGGCATCCCTGAACGGTATCATCAGTCGTACCTGATGGAGCGGATTGGCAATGGCAACGGATCGCCTATTGTATCGCTCTCGGGAGATCAACTGGCCGACCTGCGCGAGTGGCTACTCCGTGAAGCGGGGGTGAAAATCTATCAGAATGTGCATGTCTTTCAGGCAGAGAAGGAGGGAAACAGGGTCTGCTCTGTTGTGGGGAAGCATCTGATTACCCAGCAGGAGATGGAGTTCTCAGGTTCCTACTTCCTTGACTGCACGGGCGATGGTGAGATTGGCTATCTCCTTGGTGCGGAGTATCACATCGGTCGGGAAGATCGCGCCTTTGCCAACGAGCCTTCGGCTCCGGAGGTGGCTGACCAGAAGAAAATGGGGGGCACGCTCGACTGGAATTCGGTGGAGATGGAGGAGGCTTCTCCCTTCTATCGACCCGAAGAGTTGCCTTGGGCCATGCCTTGCAGCGCGGAGTACCACATCCCGGTAAAGCAGTTTGAGTGGACCTGGGAAACGGGTTTTGAGATTGACAATGCGTTAGAGCCGGAACTGGTACGCGACAACATGCTGCGGGCTATCTATGGCAACTGGGCTTACGTGAAGACTCATTTGCCTGCCTTTGCCAAGAGTAAGTTGCAGCGGGTGGGGCATATCTTGCAGAAACGCGAGTCGAGACGTATCATGGGAGAACTGGTGCTCAACGAGAATGATATACGCAACCAGGTGGCCTATCCCGATGCCTCATTCACCACAACCTGGACACTGGACCTCCACTATGCACAACCCAAGAATGCTGCTCGTTTCCCTGGATGGGAGTGGCAGTCGTATTGCCACAATAGCGACAAGAGCTCTTGGATTAGACCCTATCACGTGCCCTATCGGGTACTCTGTGCCAAGGGATTTGATAATCTCTTCATCGGCGGACGCAACATGAGCGTGACGCACATGGCTTTGGGTACGGTGCGTGTGCAGGCTACCTTAGGCATGGCTGGAGAGGTCATAGGTATGGCAGCGAAACTCTGTCACGACCATCACATCGCTCCACGGGAGGTCTATGAGCACTACCTTCCCCAACTGCAGGAGATGATGAGGAAGGGCATTCCTGCCAAGAGCAAATAGAGTTTTTGAATTAAATAGAGCTATTATAACCATGAACGCTACGGTATATGATAACAAGGCCAGTCAGATAATGCATGAAAAAATCGCTATGGGCAGCAAAACAGATGACATCAGGGCTGTAATCGGCAGCACTTTGAACAACTACGCTCTGAGCAGCAAAACTTTGAACCACAGAGTTTTGAATCGCAAGAGTTTTAATAACTGCACTTTGAACAACGAATCCTTGAACAGCTGCGCTTTGAACAACAGACCCGTGAATCACAGCGAATTGAACGACAGCACCTTGCATAACAGGGACTTGAACAAAGAAGTTTTGAATGGCGGGGACTTTAACGGCATCGATTTGCACAGAAGCATGATAAGTTGCAGGGCTTTAGAGAGTAAAAACTTGGTCGGCAACGCCTTGTATGACAAGGCATTGGGTGCCATGCGTAGGCTGCGGATGGGCTGGATGGCTGTGGTACTTCTCTTTTTGGGAGTAAGCTACGGATGTGCTGGCCGCGGAGGGGAGAGTCTGACCTTTGCCATTGAGGGCAACCGGGAAATTGACCTGGTAGCCGACTCAACCTCTCTCTTACGGAATCCCTGCATGGGATGGGGATTGTATGATGATGCAGACGATGAGGTGGCCAATGCAGAACGCTATTGGAGGGCCCAGGACAGCATCGGAGCCACGCAGTATGCGTCATTCTTCTATGTGCGCTGGAGATGGTCGGATATGGAGCCTGAGGAGGGGCACTATGCATGGCAGCAGGATGAAAACTATAAGCGGCTCGTTCAGGGGGCATTGGATAGGGGACTGAAGTTGGCTTTCCGCGTCTATATCCATGGTCAGGACAACCTCCGTCCGGGCACTCCGGCTTTCGTCAGGGAGGCGGGAGCAAAGGGATGCGTGGTGGGTGGACATTGGACTCCCTTTATCGATGACCCTGTTTTCCGCGAGAAGCTCACCCGCTTTGTCAAGGCATTTGCCCGTGAGTATGACAATCCTTCGATAGTCGATTTTGTGGATGGGCTCGGTGCCGGTTGGTGGGGTGAGTGTCATCACCTCAACTTGAAGGATCCTACCCGGGTGGAAGAGACGCTGGAGTGGTTTACCGACCTCTACGGACGCAACTTCCGTCGAGTGCCATTGGTTATGCCGGTCTGCAGTCAATTTGGGTTTGACTCTGAGATGCGGATTGCCCAAGGCACCAATGGCTATGGGTTTCGTCGAGATGGATTGGGAAGCCATTGGTTTCTTCCCGAGGAGAAGGAGTGTGTGAAGTCACTTTTCCCGCAAGTATTGCTCATCGGCGAGCAATGCTACTGGAAAGGGGACGAGTCCGACCGAATCTATTTCACGGACAGACAGTACCATTTCGAGCATTGGAGGCAGGTCTTGGAGGCTACCTATCGGGATGCTATTGAGTACCATTTCAATACACTTGACCTGAGGGAACCGTTGGAGGCGGGACGCTGGCTGCGGTTGGCTCCCGATTTGGTAGAGGCTTTTGTCCGTCAGGGCGGCTATCGACTGCTGCCGAGGGTCATCTCGTTACCCAAAAAGGTGCGGTCGGGCGAGCGCTTATGTATTGGCCATCGCTGGGAGAATCTGGCGACGGGCGTGTTGCCCAACAGTAACGAACGGTGGAATTTCAAGTATAAGGTGGCCTTCGCTCTGATTGATGAGAGGGACAATATCTGCCAAACCTTTGTGGATAGGCAGTCGGATCCAGGGCGTTTCATCCAGGGCACTCCCGTGGATTATCTGTTCAACCTCCATGTTAATGGGGTGCATCGAGGAAGGTACCGTTGGGCAGTGGCCATTGTGGATAGCTCGGACAACGATACTCCTGCTATCCGGCTGGCTGTCAAGGAGAAGACCATTAAAGGGTGGATTCCACTGAGTGAAGTCATCATTGAATGACTCTCACGTCAAGTGCTCGGATGCTTCAAGGGGTGGGGATGGCTCTTCCGCCAGACAAGAATGGAAATGTATAACTTTATTAATATTTAAATCTAAAAAGAGTGATGAAAAAGATTTTCTTACTGTTATGGGTTGTTGCTTCGGTCATGACCGGATGTAATAACGATGATATTGACGAGTTGCGCGACAAGACAAACCAACTCGAAGAGCGGGTAAAGGCATTGGAGGATATGCAGAAGACGCTGTGGGACAATATCCAGGCTTTACAGGCCATCATCAACGATGCCTCGTTTGACTATGTTACGGGAGTGACGGCATTGGCCGACGGATCGGGTTATCAGCTCACCTTCAAGCGGAGCAGTCCCATTGTCATCAAGCATGGTAAACAGGGTGAGCAGGGCAATGTGCCCAACATCGGTGCTAAGCAGGATACCGATGGAGAGTATTACTGGACGCTCGATGGGGAGTTTCTCTTGGCAGAGGATGGCAGCAAACTGCTGGTTCGAGGCGAAAAAGGGGAGACGGGACCGATGGGGCCTGCCGGCGTGACACTGCCCGATGGATCTACAAACTACATGCCGATGGTCCGCATCAATCCTGATACGCTCATCTGGGAAATCTCCGTGGATGGAGGGGCCAACTGGAACTCTACCGGAGTCAGTGCCAGCGGTGGAGGTGATTCTATCTTCGCTGCCGATGGAGTAGATACCTCTGATCCAGACAAGGTGGTGCTCACGCTGAGAGACGGCACACAAATCTCCCTGCCTCGCTATAAGGCCATCAAGATTGGCACCGACGAGGAGGGTGGTATTTTCAAGGTATATGAGGCTGAGACGGTCATACCTCTCTCGCTGCCGGCTGATTTGAAGGCTGAAGAGTGTGTAGCTATCATGGCCCAGATTATCAGTGAACAAGGTACGACGACCACTATTGCCACTCGGGCGGCCACTGCCCCTTGGAAGGTGGAGGTGACCATGCCTTCGTTCGATGCGGAGGGAGTATATCAAGGCAATGCTGCCGTTAAGGTAACCGCTCCCGAAGGGGTGGATGCCGGTGAGAGTGCACTGCTGCGTGTGACGATGGTGGATAATGAAGGGGGTGAGACGGTAACGTCGCGCGTGCTGCAGTTTGACGTCAAGGCAGTTGAACCGGAGGGCGAACCGGTGGAAGCTGGCTATTTCTACTATCTGGATGGTACCTATTCACAGGAGTTGGATGACTCAAAGGTGTGCATCGGCATTGTCTTCTATGTGGGCAATGTGGCTGCGGATGATGAGGTGCTGAGAAATAAGATTGGAGCTACGGACAAGGGATATCATGGTTTGGTGGTGGCTGTCAACGAGTTGGATCCTACCATCTGGATGAAGCCGTATGCCGAAACGGGAGTCAGCAATAATCTCAATCTCCTGAACGGCTATTCCAACACGCAGACCATGAAGGCTTGGAATGAGAATGATGCGAATATCGACAACCAAATCAATATCGTCTTTGGCATTAACAGTTACATCAACGACAATCCGGTACCGGAGGGATGCAGCGGTTGGTATCTCCCCTCGCTGAAGGAGCTCGTAACACTCTGTTCGGGATATCCAGAGGGTGAACTGAAGAATGATTGGAAGGCGCGCGGTACTTCTGTACGCGATCTTGTCCAATCTAAGTTGGAACTCTTGGGCGACAAGGCACAAAAGCTGACCGTGGCTGGTGGTACCCGTTTCTACTGGTCTTCTACTGTAGTTGGCACTGCCAGCCATATGGCGGTTGGCTTCGATGGTGGTGTACCGCGTGATTTGACCTCCAACGATGGTACTAATCCACGCGGTGCCCGCCTGATTCTAGCCTTCTAAATATCGTCTGTCTGAGGATATAGAGCTGGCTGAAGAAAACAGCAGATATAATTAACCTGCCGATAAGATTAATAATCTTAAGGCTGAAAGATTAATAACCTTATGGCTGAAAGATTAATAATCTTATCGGCAATGAAGAAAACAGGCTTTGAAAAGGGAGCATTTTGTGTTGCCTCTCAAGGGGATATTTGGTCTGAGATATCATTATCAAACTCGCCTAAGATACAAATCCCGTCACGGATCGTATATCGGTTGGTGGTGGGATTTGCTGTTAATTATCTCTAATTACCTGCAGACGCAACGGAAAACCAGAGGTTGTTGGCAAACAATTTGTATATTTGTGGTGATAGATATTTACGTAACACTAAAATTGAAACAGGTATGATAGGTATTCAATGGATTATCTTTATCGGTGTGGCCGTGATGAGCTGGCTGGTTCAGCTCAACCTCAACAGAAAGTTCAAGAAGTATTCCCAGGTGCCGATGACCAACGGCATGACCGGAGCTGATGTGGCACTGAAGATGCTGCACGACAACGGTATCTATGATGTAAAGGTGACTCATGTGGCTGGTCAGCTGACTGACCACTACAATCCGATGAACAAGACGGTGAACCTGAGTGATGGAGTATATATGAGCAACAGCATCATGGCGGCTGCTGTGGCAGCTCACGAATGTGGACACGCTGTTCAGCACGCTCGGGCCTACGCTCCGCTCACCTTGCGTAGCAAGTTGGTGCCGGTAGTGCAGTTCTCTTCAAGCATTGTATCTTGGGTATTGCTGGCTGGTGTGTTGCTTTTGGAGAGCTTCCCTCAACTGTTGCTGGCTGGTATCCTGCTTTTTGCCACGACAACAGTCTTCAGCTTTGTCACCCTGCCGGTGGAGATTGATGCCAGCCGCAGAGCACTGGCTTGGCTGAGCAGTTCGGGACTGACCAACTCTTACAACCACGGCAAGGCAGAAGACGCCCTCCGCTCGGCTGCATACACCTATGTGGTAGCTGCTTTAGGTTCGTTGGCTACGTTGCTCTATTATGTGATGATCTTCCTCAATCGCAGAGACTGAGCCTCTGCCTCGGCGAGGCAGCAAGGAAGGGTGACTACTGCACGCTGGGCAGCCAAAATTCATGTGTGTTGCTGACCAAGGATGAAACCATGTAGCAGATGAAAAGAATGGCGATGATGACCATGATGATGCCTATCAAGGCATTCTGATGTTCCTTTTTGGATTGCAGGGATACCATACTGACCTCCTTCTTTAATTTAGCTTGCACACAAATATACAAATAAAGGAGCACCCGAAGGTGCTCCTTTATGTTTTTTTAGAGTTTTATGACCTTAGAGAACGAAGTCGCTCTCAATACCTTACTACCTTAACACCTTAACTCCTTAATTCTTTAAGGTATTGGTATTTCCCGCCAACTCGTCAACTGAATGAAGGCGTGATCTTATTGAATCACTTTGATAGCCTCTTCGACGGTGAGCAGGCTCTGTTCGCCAGTTCCCATATTCTTCAGCGTCAGTTTGCCTTCAGCCATTTCGTTTTCTCCCGCTAAGGCTACGAAGGGGATATTCTTGGCATTGGCGTATGACATCTGTTTCTTCATCTTGCTGCTGTCAGGATAGATTTCGGCACGGATGCCTGCTGCACGTACGGCTTTGAGAGCCTTCATGGCGTAGGCGGCCTCCTTCTCTCCAAAGTTGATGAAGAGCAATTGCGTACCGTTGACGGCTTCACGGGGATAGAGGTCGAGCTGGTTGAGCACATCGAAGATACGGTCAGCACCGAAGGAGATACCCACACCGCTCACACCGTTGAGTCCAAAGATTCCGGTGAGGTTGTCGTAGCGTCCACCGCCGGTGATGCTGCCAATCTGCACATCCAAGGCCTTCACCTCAAAGATGGCCCCCGTGTAGTAGTTCAATCCACGGGCCAGGGTGAGGTCAAGCTCTATCTCGTTGTTCAGTTCCGCATCCTTGAGGGTAGTGAGGATAAATTCGCTCTCTTCCACACCCCTCAGACCTGTTTCGCTTCCGGCAAGCACCTCTTTCAAGGTAGCCAGTTTCTCCTCATTGCTTCCGCTCAGGAGGATGATGGGTTGCAGTTTTTCGATGGCCTCTTCGCTGATGCCCTTCTCGCGCAATTCGGCGTTGACATTCTCCAAACCAATCTTGTCGAGCTTGTCAATGGCTACGGTGATATCCACAATCTTGTCGGCTTCGCCGATAATCTCAGCAATACCGCTGAGAATCTTGCGGTTGTTGATCTTGATGCAGACCCGTATGCCAAAGCGGGTGAAGACGGTATCCACTATCTGCATCAGCTCCACTTCGTTAAGGAGGGAGTCGCTGCCCACCACGTCGGCGTCACACTGGTAAAATTCGCGATAGCGTCCCTTCTGGGGGCGGTCAGCACGCCATACGGGCTGAATCTGGTAGCGTTTGAAGGGGAAGGTCAGCTCCTCACGATGCATCACCACATAGCGGGCAAACGGTACGGTCAGGTCATATCGCAGTCCCTTCTCGCAAAATTTGCTGGCCAGTTTGGCAGCATTACGGCTCAGCAACTCCTCATCGGTCAGACCGCTGAAGTAGTCGCCGGAGTTTTGAATCTTGAAAAGCAGTTTATCACCCTCTTCGCCATACTTACCCATCAGTGTAGAGAGTGTCTCCATGGCCGGAGTCTCAATCTGTTCGAAGCCATAGAGGTTATAGACGCTACGGATAGTGTTGAATATATAGTTGCGTTTCGCCATCTCTTCGGGCGAAAAGTCACGGGTTCCCTTTGGAATACCAGGTTTAGATGCCATACGTATCTACGTTTTTTTTTCGTTCTGTTAGTTCCTTACAATATTTCTTACAGTCTGCAGCTGCGGACAGCTTATTTCAGCAGAGCAGGCAGATTCTCACGACCCCAGAAGTAGTAGCCCAACAGGCCTACCCAGCTGGTGAGCAGCAGGATGATGACAACCAGCAGCTTCTTTACGCCGTCAACGTCCCATTTCAAAATCTCAAGCACGGCCTTGACGCAGAGCACCAGACCGATAATCCAAATAATAAATCCCATAATAGTATATTTTGGTGAATAAAATGTGCGCAAAAGTAAGAAAAAAAAGGTTCTTACTGAAATATTGCTGGGAAAAAATGAAGTTACGCCTGTGCCTGCTCTTCATCAACGCCGGAGGCTACCACACGATAGGATTCTTCCATGGTGAGTCGGATGTTCTCGGCTCCCTTGCCCTTGGGGGGGATAGGGGCATGGATGGTCATGCGCAGGGGAGACCAGTGTATCCATTTGCCGCTCCGGGGCAACACGCGGAAGGAGCCGTTGATACTTACGGGAACGACAGCCAGTTGCAGGTCGTCAGCCAGCATGAAAGCTCCCCGTTTGAAGGGAATCATCCGGCCATCGTGCGTTCGTGCTCCTTCAGGGAAAACAACCAACGATACGCCATCAACCAAAGAGGCCTCCGCCTTCTCCATCGTTGCCTTTATCTTGCTGGGTGAGGAGCGGTCCACGAAGATATGGCCTCCGCTTTCGCAGGCCTTGCCCACTAAGGGTATATTGCGCAACCCCTTCTTCATCATCCACTTGAAGTTGCGTCCCAAGTAGCCATAGACCAAGAAGATGTCAAAAGCTCCTTGATGGTTGGGCACAAAGACATAACTTGTACGGGGGTGCAGATGCTCCTTACCCTCTATCTTTACGGGTAGCAAAAAAAGTGTGCAGACCAAACGGCCCCAGATATGAGCTGGCCAGTAGCCCCAAAAGTGTGCATTGAACATGCTCCCTACTATAGTAATCAGGGCGGTGAGTATAGTGAGCAGCAATGCTATGGGCAACGCAAAACAGATCTGATAGATGGCATAAAGTATCTTCATGGTCCAAATCAATGTTTTATTGATAAATCGTTGCAAAAATAGCCATTATTTTGAAATATTCCTCGTTTCAGGGAAATATTCCTCTCCTCTTTCTGATTTTATTGTGTGTCAAGCTACATGAATCTCAATCGGTCATTAGCGTTATGATGATAATAACTTCTATTCTTGAGCAGATGCTTTTTCATTTTGAGGAGGCCATGGGGCATTGCAACGGAAAAACGGAAAGAGAGATGACAAACTGAGAGTCTGTTTGCGCATGACTGTCTAAGGAGTGATTGGGGTCAAAAGATAGGCTGCTTAACCTCTCTCTTCAAATAGAGCGGTTAAGCAGCCCATTCAGTTTGAGCAGTACACTCACCTTATCGTTTTGAGTAGTTCGCTCACCCTTTTAGTTTCAGTAGTTCTATTACTGTGCTTCGTCCAATGCTTCGTACTTGCTGTGCTTACTCTTGAACTCAGGTACAATCTCCTTCATGAGGGCTACAATCTTCATGTCATCAAAACTTGAAGAGGCCTCCAACAACCGGTGCTCGTTTTCGCAAGCCACTTCGTAATTGTACTCGCGCACTTGAGCAATCATGATCTTGGGATGGTGGGTAGGCTTGGTGTTCTCCTTGGTGGAGAGCAGTTCCTCATAGAGCTTCTCGCCATCACGCAGGCCGGTGAACTTGATTTCAATATTTTTGGCACCCGAGAGTTGGATCATCCGTTTGGCCAAATCAACAATCTTCACGGGATTGCCCATGTCGAAGACGAAGATCTCTCCACCTTTGCCCATGGTGCCAGCCTCCAGCACCAGCTTACATGCTTCAGGAATGAGCATGAAGTAGCGTATGATGTCGGGATGGGTCACGGTGAGCGGGCCACCTTTTCTGATCTGTTGCTTGAAGAGGGGGATTACCGAACCGTTGGAACCTAATACGTTGCCGAAGCGTGTGGTGACGAACTGAGTGTAGCCCTTCACCTTGCCCTCCTGAATGGCCTTGTTGAGCGACTGGCAGTAGATTTCACAGATACGCTTCGAACAGCCCATCACATTGGTCGGGTTCACCGCCTTGTCTGTGGAAATCATCACAAACTTGCGCGTGCCGTATTTCACGGCCAGATCGGCAATGATGCGTGTGCCGTTGACGTTGTTGCGAATGGCCTGAGAGGGGTTGTCCTCCATCATGGGTACATGCTTGTATGCAGCAGCATGGAAAACATATTCGGGTTTCTCCGTAGCAAACAGATGTTCCATGTGTTCGCGGTCGGTGATGCTGGTCACTACCGTCAGGCAGGGGATGTCGGGATATTGGCGAGCCATCATCAGACGCACATCGTGCATGGGGGTCTCTGCCTGGTCGATGAGCACCATCTTGGCCGGTTTGTAGATGGCTATCTGCCGTACCATCTCCGAACCGATACTGCCAGCTGCACCCGTGATGAGGATGTGCTTGCCGGTAAGCAGGGCACCGATAGCATCCATGTCCACTTCAATTTTGTCGCGCGGAAGCAGGTCCTCAATATCTACCTCATGCAACTGTTGGGCAGAGAGGTCGCTCTTGCCGTCCCATTCCTGAGCCGCCGACATCATCATAATCTTGATACCTGCCTGGATGAGCTCATCAATCATGGTCGGATTGGCCCTCAGCATCTCGCTCTTGAGCGGAGAAACCAAAAGTCCTTTCACACCCAAGTGACGAAGCTGTTCACCAATGCCCGGTCCGTTGGGTACCACCTTGTGGCCCAGCAGGTAAGTGCCCTTCATGTGGGTGCTGTCAGATACGAAGACGCGGAGCACATAACTCTTCTCGTCCATTGTAGCAATGCTCTTGGCCAGACTGATACCGCCGGCCTTGGTACCGTAGATGGCTACCGGCAGGGCGTTGTCCGTGTGGAACGAGTCGAACAGGCGCTTCACTAAGATACGCTCAAACCACTGGAGCAGTGTGCAACTGCCGAAGAGTCCCACTGCACACAGCAGAGTAGGGTAGGTGATACTTTCATTTTCGGGCAATATCAGGCCCAGTATATAGACAACTGCAGATCCGGTGGCAGCCGCCATGGCCACCCGTTGCAAATCCACGAATGAGGAGTAACGGATGATGTTGGAGTAGGTGTGGAAGAGTCTGAATGACACAATAAAGGGAATCAAACAGATGAGTGCACCTGAGGTAATATTCCAAAATCGCGATGCAAATTCCAAACCTCCCAGGTCGAGATAGCACCCTACGTAATAGGAGAAGAACACGATGAGGCAATCAAGCAGAAGCACGCACCAATAGGGCAACGCTTCGCGCGAGAAATACCAGTTAGTGATTTTTTTTAAGAATTCCATACTTCTATAGGATTAATGGAGTAAAATATTGTATTAGTACGTTGTATATGCAAAACATATACCACTACCTTCTAGGCTGACTTCGCTTTAGTAACGCATGATACGTCATCATCCACCCCTCTCAGCATACGGTAAACGAAGGCTAATTCCCACCTCTCTGCTGCAAAGTTACCCTTTTTCTTTTATATTTTCATTACAATTAGGTGAAAATGTGTTTTAATTAGGGAATTTTTCTTTTTTTTGGGGCGAAATCCACTTTTTCAGTCTGAATAGATACAGAATCGACCTGATAGTATCCCTAATCGCAGTACGTTCTGACCATTAGAACAGCGCCTCCAAATCTTTGAGCAGAGGATGTTTTGTGTCCTTAGCACTCAGAATAGCCTCATGCTGAGGAATCTTCCAATCTATGCCCAGAGAGGGGTCGAGCAGGCTGATGCCGCCGTCAGACTCAGGATGATAAAACTCATCGCACTTATATTGGAAGATGGCGGTGGGACTCAGTACCGAGAAGCCGTGGGCAAATCCTTTGGGAATGAAGAGCTGGAGATGGTTCTCTTCGCTCAGTTCAACCGCTACATGCTGGCCGAAAGTGGGAGAGGTACGACGCAAGTCCACGGCAACATCCAGCACTCGTCCGCGGACACAACGTACTAATTTGTTCTGGCTATAGGGAGGACGTTGGAAATGAAGTCCGCGAATGACCCCATAGGTGGACATCGATTCGTTGTCCTGTACAAAACGGATGGGGGCTACTTTCTCATCAAACTCGCGCTGGGAGAACGACTCAAAAAAGTATCCGCGAGGATCCTGGAAAATTCTGGGTGTGACTATCACTACACCTTCTATGTTTGTCTTTGTAATTTCCATAACAATAGGGATGTTTGGCGTTTTATACATCATTTCCAGCAACAAAAGTACAATTAATATTGTTCGCTCACCATGTATTTTAGATTATTAACAAAATATAAAAAGAGTGCATTCACGAAGAATACACTCCTTTTATGATTTCTTTTATGATTTATTTAAGGGATAGTCTTGCTTTGACCTGTTGTAAGTCAGGTAGTTAGCGATATACCTTAATATCTTAACACCTTAACTCCTTACTTTCGTCCTATTTTTACCGATTTCAGAGTTTCTGTTTCTGCGTACTGCTTATTTGACCTTGTCAATGGCTTGGCAAATTTCAGCCGTAATCGTTTCAAGTGCGCCGAAACCATGGATATGGGCATAGAGTCCCTCCTGTTTGTACCAGTCAATGAGCGGTGCAGTCTGGTTGTGATAGACCACGAGACGTTTTTTGATGGTCTCTTCGTTGTCGTCAGCACGTCCGCTCTCCTGGCCCCGTTTAATCAGGCGCTTCATCAGCTCCTCTTCAGGTACATCAAGATTGAGCATGATGCTGACTGCCTGTCCGCGTTCGGCCAGCATCTTTTTCAGAGCTTCGGCTTGGGCTATGGTACGGGGAAATCCGTCAAAGATGACCCCTTTGCTCTCTGCGAAGCTGTCCAAAGTGGCAGCCAGAATATCCACGATGAGGTGGTCGGGCAGCAGCTGGCCCTGGTCGATATAGCTTTGGGCTACCTTGCCCAGTTCTGTTCCTTTTTTGATTTCAGCTCGCAATACGTCTCCGGTGGAGATGTGGTTGATTCCATATTTTTCCACAATGCGCTCACTCTGAGTTCCTTTTCCGGAACCGGGAGCCCCAAATATTACAATATTCAACATTTTCTAAGTTTGTATTATATTTGTTATAGCTATTAAATATGCTTATACTCTCTATACGCAGGATTTAAGGCACTACGGTGTAGATATCCTTGTAGTTGCGCCCAAAACCATCATAATCAAGGCCATACCCTACGATGAAGTCGTTGGGTATCTCCATCGCTGCATAGTCAACCGTCAGGGGTACTTGCAACTTCTCCGGTTTGACGAGTAGCGTGGAGATGTGAACTTCGGCAGGCTCTTTTTCGGCCAGGATTTCTAACAGCCGTTGCATGGTGAGTCCTGTATCTACGATATCCTCCACGATGACCACGGTGCGCCCTTTGATGTCTTGATTCAGTCCTACCAGTTGTTTCACTTCGCCGGTTGAGCTGGTGCCGCTGTAGGAGGAGAGCTTGATGAAGGAGATTTCACAAGGTATCTGGATGCGTTTCATCAGGTCTGCGGTGTACATGAAGGCGCCGTTGAGCACGCTCAAGAAGAGCGGGTTCTTCCCCTCCAGGTCGCGATTGATGGCATCTGCCACTCGCTGTACGGATTGCAGTATCTCCTCTTCGGGGATGGAGATAGTGAACTGTTTGTCTTTGATTTGAATAGTACTCATTTGAGTGTCTGGTTTGATAGTGCTTGCAAAAGTACAAATTTTATTCGACTCCGTGCATCATTTGCTGTAATTTCTTTGAAAGGAAGAACAGAATGATGGATGCTACGGCACTCATGATGACAAAAATCATGAAAAAGTCAAAAAGAGTTTCAATTTGAATGCCCAACAGGCTCTTCACTTTACCCTCTTCAGGATAGAGACCGCCCAACATTCCGGCAAATTTGTTGGCAGAGGCGGTGCTCATGAACCAGATACCCATCATCAGCGAGGCAAAGCGGGCGGGAGTGAGCTTGTTGACCATGCTCAGACCGATGGGCGAGAGGGAGATTTCGCCGAGGGTATGGATGAAGTAGAGGCCGGTAATCCAGATGATGCTCACCTTCACTCCGGGCTGCAAGTCCTTCACACCGATGCAGATGAAGAGGTAGCCCAACGAGAGGAGCAGCAGACCGATAGCCTGTTTGGTGGGGGCTGTGGGTTCCATGTTGCGTTTGTGGAGATAGCTCCATACGTAGGGGGCCACTGCCGCCAGGATGACGACAAAGATGGCATTGAACGATTGGGTCCAAGAGGCGGGCATCTCCCAGCCGAAGAAGACACGGTCGGTCTGCTGGGCGGCAAAGAGGTTGAGTGAGGCGCCGGCCTGCTCGTAGGCTGCCCAGAAGAAGATGACGAAGAAGGCGATGATGTAGATGACCCATATGCGGTCGCGCTCGATGCGGGTCAGTTTGTCATCCATCATGATGCTGACGGGGCAGACGATGCATGCGGTGAAGATGCCTACGCTTACCCAGTCATCAAAGAGATAGGCAAAGAGGGCCACAAGCGCTACGGTGAGAAGTCCGAGTTTCAGGTAGGTACGCTGTTGTTTGCGTTTGGTCTCCTGTTGCTCTTCCGGACTGAGGTCACGACTCTCCTCGCTCCGGCCGTTCTGTTTGAGTTTGGCATCGGGTATGATGCCCAGTTCTTCGCCGTCAGGCCCTTTGAGGTACTTGTTTTTCTGCGTCTGGAAGATGATGAAGAGCAGGATGGTCACTACGGCTGCGATGAGGAAGCCCCATTTGAAGTCGGCCGGATTGCCAGTCTCTCCAAAGAATCCGCAGGCCAAGGGGGCGATAAAGGCGCCCACATTCACACCCATATAATATATAGTATAAGCGGAGTCAAGTCTCGGGTCGTTGGGGCGGTACAGTTTGCCCACCATGGCACTGGTGGTTGGTTTGAAACTGCCGTTGCCCAGAATGAGTAGGGCTAGACCCACATACATGAGCCATTGTGAAAGTTCGCGTTGTTCATAGACCGAAGCACTTCCAAACATCAGAAACTGTCCGATGGACATCATGATGATACCCCAGGTGATGCTTTTGCGTATGCCCCAGTACTTGTCGGCAATGTATCCGCCGAGCAGCGGTGCCAGATAGACCAGACCGGTGTAGCTGCCGTAGATGGAGGTGGCCATCTGAGGATCCATACAGAGGGCTTGGGTTAGATACAAGATGAGAATGGCTCTCATGCCGAAGTAGCTGAACCGTTCGGCGGTGCTGGTGGCAAAAATCAGGTAGAGACCTTTGGGGTGTCCGGTATTGCTCATGAGTGTGAGAATTTGATGAATAAGTTTTTTGTATAAAGTTGCACAATTTATACATAAGTATAAAGTTGCGCAAATATACAATTTAGTTTCAAATTCCCATGCACGTATGGAGATCTTTTTTCTGATTCTCTCTTTTTTAGTCCTTTTCCTTACAGATTTAGAGGAATGGAGTGAGCAGATTGCCCAACCAGCCTACGAATTTTTTCCACTTTGAGCGCTTTTTCCACAGCTCGGGAGTCATGCGCGTGCTCTGCAGTTTGTCGGCTTCAAACATGGCATTCAGTTCATGGGTGGTGGAGGGGGCAAAGATGAAGGCATTAGTCTCGTAGTCGTAGCGGAGGCTGCGGCTGTTGAGGTTGGCCGTACCTACCGTGCAGTAGATGCTGTCAACCATCATGATTTTGGAGTGGTGGAATCCGTCATTGAAGAGGTAGATTTCCGCTCCTCGTTTCATCAGCTTGTGGGCAATGTAGAAAGAGGCCTCGGGAGTAAAGGGAATGTCGCTCTTGGCCGGAATCATAATCTCTACCCGCGTGCCCTTCTTCAGCGCCTGTTTGATGGATTTGCGTATCGATTTGGTCGGTACGAAGTAGGGGTTGACCAGTTGGATATGGCTTTGCGCCGAGGAGATGCAGGCCGAATAGGCATGGCTGATGCTGCGTGGGGTCTCCTTGGGCGAACGATCGACGATAGCGATGCTTGTTGTCCCCTTGGGTTCACCTTCAGGCAGGGGTGGAAAATAGGCTGGACCTCCGATATGCTGTCCTGTTTCCCGGTTCCACATGGTGAGGAAGATACCCTGGAGGTAGCGCACAGCGCTTCCTTCGATGCGGGTATGGATATCGTGCCAGTCTCCCAGTTCCGGGATGCCGTGGATGTAATAGTCAGCAATATTCATTCCGCCCGTATAACCTATTGTGCCGTCAATCACCACAATCTTGCGGTGGTCGCGGTGGATGGCATGGTTTACCCAGGGAAAAGTGATGGGGTCGAACTTCACGATTTCTATCCCTTGTGCAGCGATAGAGTCGGTGTGATGTTTCTTTAGGGGTTGGTTATTGGACCAGTTGCCAAAAGCATCGAACATGGCACGTACCTCTACCCCCTCAGCCGCCTTCACGGCCAGCAGGTCGAAGAGGGCATGGGCTATGGAGTCATTGCGGAAGTTGAAGTACTCCAAGTGGATATGGTGTCGGGCTTGGCGAACGGCCTCAAAGAGGTCAACGAACTTGTCGTGACCGTTGAGGAACAGTTTCACCCGATTGTCGGTTGTGATGGGAATCTGCATGCTTCGCATATATTCCATCACCACGGAATCACTGGTCAATGAATCGGTATTGGCCGTAATAGAGTGAGCCTTCAAGGGCTGTATGCCCAGGATGGGGCTGCAGAACAATAATATAAGGAGTAGCTGTTTCAATTTTGTTCAGTCTGTTTTGAGTTTTGCGGCTGCAAAGGTAGGCATTATTCTGCAAATATCCGTCCGTACACCTCCAAAAACTGAATGAATCAGCCACTTTGACCTACTTCCCCTACTTTCAGGCTATCCGGACAATCCGTTGGCATATCAAAAAGAGGATGACCGCTCCCGCCACTAACCAGCTTTGGGTATCGGCCGATTGGGGGATGCTCTGCAATGCACCACTCTGATAGACTTCGTGCAAGGCGTTCCAGAGCAGTTCAGCCCCGTGACAGTAGAAGAAGAGGGCAAGAGCAGCAGCCGTGCAACCGATGCTCCACAATTGAGCCACGAGCGGAGTGCGTTCGGGTAGCTGCTGCATGACACGATAGGAAAATCCATGGTCAGGCAGAGGCTTCATCGAAGCCTTTTGGACAGCAAAGAATTGCTCGATGAGTATATCGTTCTTCTCTTCCATGACATGCTCTTCTTTCTTCATGACAATCTCTCCTTTCTTCAAGACATTTTTGTTCTCCTTCTGGATGATAACCCCCTTCTCTTTCGATATTATATTCTCCTTCTGCATGATTTTATCTTCCATTTTTGATTCTTTCATAACCATTGTTCGTCAGATAGGTTGCCAGTTTCTCTTTCGCCCGAGACAAGTGGCTCTTGACTGTTCCTGTGGGGCATCCAGTGATACTGGCAATCTTCTCTATGCTCAGATCCTCTATATAAAAGAGGGTGATGCAGGTGCGCTCTATCTCCTTGAGGATATGTAGGGCACGGT
Organism: uncultured Mediterranea sp.; assembly: GCA_946056155.1. Taxonomy (GTDB): domain Bacteria; phylum Bacteroidota; class Bacteroidia; order Bacteroidales; family Bacteroidaceae; genus Bacteroides. The sequence goes on from CAMGIP010000009.1 coordinate 35,001, forward strand.
AGAGGTCCATCTGCTGGCCTGGCTCCTTCGGAGGGGTCTGATAGAGCGCATCCACCTGTGCCACCTCCAGTGATTCTGTCTCTTTCCGGTTGCGCAGATAGTCGTAAAAGACGTTGTGGGCAATGCGATAGAGCCAGGTGGAGAAGTTACTTAGGCCGTTGAACCCTCCAAGACCGGTATAGGCCTTGATGAAGGTCTCCTGAGACAAATCATCGCTCAGCGCTTCATCTCCACAGGTCTGGTGGAGGAAGAAGCGCCTCACGGGGCTCTGGTACTTCTTCACCAAGTGGTCAAATGCACGGGTGTCGTGCAGTGTGACCACTCGGGCTACCAATGCAATGTCACTCAACGAGGCCATTTTCAAAACTCTTTCTGCGGTTCGGATGTGGAATCCTGAGTGCTTTCGGGCTTATCAGCCTCGCTGAGTCTGGAATCTACGCTATGGCTTTCCTCCTTTATTGGGGGGATTTGTTCACTCTGTCGCGGTTGGGTGAGGTAGTAGATGATGACCTGTCCAAATCCCATGAACATGATGAGCAGGCCTACGCTGGCCACACCGAATTCGTCGGTCAGGGTCCAGAAAAAGATGAAGAGTCCGATGCCCAGGCAGATGTTTCTGATTCCTTTGGCCAACTGAGTATCGTCCACTCTATGACTGTTGCCGCTCTTCTGTCCTGTTATCTTCTCGAAGAGCTCGGTCGGAATAGGTTGTCCGTTGGCGATGGCCTGCTCGGCCAGTCGATAGACAGCCTGACGGTTCTTATGTCGGAAGTAGCAGACAATCAGTACGATGGCTACAGGAATAAAAATGAGTGCAAAGATGCCGAAGATGGCTACTTCTGATTTCTGTGTAGATCCGTTACTCAG
>CAMGIP010000010.1 GCA_946056155.1 uncultured Mediterranea sp.
AGGCCGCCTCTACATCGGTGGCGAGGATACGTCTCAGATGTGGCAGATGTGCGATGAAGCGTGCCGTGATACGGGCAGCCTCTTCGCGCGGCAGTTTATACTCCTTCTCGGGGGGTACAGCACCGCTCTCCTCCTCATTGCCCAGATTGAAACAGAGTCCGGCCAGCACCTGACGTTGCAGCAATCCGTAGAGTTGTTCTACTTCCACACCGATGTGATACTTCATTGTGTGGCTGTGCATGGCCGATGGACCGTAGTAGCCGGGGAAGAGAATGGCACGAGTTAGTTCTACTATCTCGTTCAGTGCGTGCCAAGAGGGGAGAGGTGTACCATCTACATGTCTGTGAAACAGTCCTTTATAGGATTCGCTCTCCGATAGCTCATCCACAGCTCGGGTCATAATGTCTGTGTATTTATTGAGGCTCATTGTTCAAAAATCTCTTTTTGTTTGCAAAGATAGTGCAAAGTTATCAAAAGATAGTGCAAACCGAACGCAAAAAGAAATGTACTTCCTATTTATTTTGCTGAGGTGCAGTCTATTTTATGTTTCTTCTTTCCTTATTCTTTCACTTCTTCCAAACGGCTCTTACCACAAACCAACCATGCATCAGCAGGGTGGTGAACAGACCGTAGTGGTGTCGCATGATGTGGAAACGTTCCCAAAGGGAAGCTCGGTGGTTGCGGGTAGTCATTCCCTCATTCAGATAGTCGATGAGGGTGAGATGGGTGTTAAATAGCCATTTTGACTGTTTCATCACGCGGATGCACCAGTCAAAATCGGCTGAGAAGCGGTAGCGGGTGTCATACTGGGGAGCCAGCTCTCGCTTGGCCAAGAAGGCTTGGTGACAGACCACCATTCCGTGACGGAAACTCTTCCAGTTGAGTTGTTCCGGTGTACTCAACCGACGCATCCTCACGAAATGTCCCTCGCTGTCCACCAGCTCGGTCTCACCGTAGATGACGTCGGGTAGCGTATCTTTTCCCTCCTCGTAGAGTCGGTGCATCATCTGCTGCAGTGTGTCATCCTCGTGGAAGCAGTCGCCGGCATTGAGGAAGCAGACGTAGTCGCCTGTAGCCAGACGCAGTCCTTTGTTCATGGCGTCGTACAGGCCGTGGTCCGGTTCGCTGACCACCTTAGCTATCCGTTCACCGTAGCGGCGGATGATGGAGAGCGTGCCATCGGAGGAGTCACCGTCAATGACGATGTATTCGATGTGATGATAACTCTGCGTGATGACGCTCTGTATGGTATCTTCGATGGTCTCCTGTGCATTCCAGCAGACGGTGATGACGCTCACCGTAGGATGCAGAGGGGTACGATGGGGATGTGATAGCGTATTGGTCATGAATCAATCGTTTGAGTTCAACAGCTTGTTATACAGGGCAATGTATTGTCGGGCTACCACCTCCTCAGTATAGCTGCTATTCACTTTGGCCACTGCCTCGTGCCTCATCTCTTCGTAGTGAGGGCTGCGCAGCAACTGGCATATACCTTCTGCCAGCTCCTCGGCAGAGTGGCTGTGGGTGACGTAGCCGTTCTTCAGGTGGTCAATCATCTCGGGGATGCCTCCGGTGTTGAATCCTACACAAGGAGTACCGCAGGCCATTGCCTCCATGATGGTGTTGGGCAGATTTTCGTCCAACGAGGGCATGACAAAGAGGTCGGCAGCGTTGTAGATATCGACCAGACGATGCTCATCGGTCACATAACCCATGGCGTGCACCTGGAAGGGTACCTGTGCGGCAAGTGCCTCGGCGTGTGTGCCCATGGTGATGATGGAGAGACGCTCCTTCATCTCTGGGTGCTGCTCGGCCAGCAACCGGCAAGCCTCTATCATGTGGTCAAAGCCTTTGCGCTTGTCGGTGACCTTCACCGATCCGAAGAGCAACAGTTGACCATCGGTTGGTAATTGGAGACGCTGGCGTGCCTCCTGTTTATCCATCGGGCGGAAGAGGCCGATGGGCAACGGATTGGAGATGGCAATGACCTGCTGATTGCGCAACAGGGCGCTACGCTTGGCTATGCCCTCCAACCAACGACTACAGGTGACAAAATGGATAGCTCTACAGGAGTAGAGTTGTTCTTTCTTCCGGAAGATACGCCAAGAGAGGTCGTGGGGCTTGTGACTGAAAATCATGGGACAGCTGCCACACTCGGTGAGGTAGCCTTCACAACTGCGGGCATGATGGCAGATGCCGGTGCATGGCCACATGTCGTGCAGGGTCCATACCACGGGTTTGCCAGACTTTACGATTTTGCGAATAGTACGGAGCGAGAGCATCCCCTGATTGATCCAATGCAGATGAATCAGGTCTGCCTCCTTGAACTCGGGCAGACGGGTGATGTCAGTGCCGGTATTGGCAATATCGACACTGAAGAGCCGCTGGCGGTTCCATCCGCTGTTCTTCCAGATGACAATTCGCTCCCACAGGAAGTTGGCCACTGCTCTCCACCCTCCCTGAAGGGCAATGGTGGAGATGCGGTCGGTCTGCTTGGTTCGCACCAGCATTTTCGCTTTCACGCCGTGGTTATTTAGTGCGGATACCAGTCTGCCTGCGGCTACGGCTGCTCCTCCTGTCCGCTCGGAGGTATTGATGATGAGTATCTTCATTCTTTCTTTTATTTGAAATAAACTTCGTTATTTATGTACATGTCTTCCTGTCCACTTGTCAATGCGCTTGCGTAATGCCTGGATGATGAGGCTGAAATTGCCGTAGCGCAGGTTGAGGAACAGCTCTTCTATGGAACGGGATATCTTGATGAAAGGGTGTCCCCATCCCATGATGCGATAGACGCGCTCTTTGTAGGCGGTGTGCTCAATGACGTGACTTGGGTGACGAAGGGGGAACTTCATCTCGTGACGCTGCATGGTGAAGATGCGACGGTAACCGCGTGGGAGGGTGTAGATAGATCCTGCAAAATGGGTGGAGTCTGAGGTGACGCCGAGGTTGTTGATCATGTTACGTGACGGGACAATGCAGAGCCCTGACTCCAAAAGGAGGGCTGCCTGGAAGATGCTTTCATAATAGGCCTTGCCGCTGTCGCGATGGTTGTGGAACATCTGGATGAAGTCGTTTCGGTAACGTCTTGTGCGGATAAGTTCTTGCAACTGCTGCATGGTGACGGCATCATCCAGGAAAGTGTAGTGTTCGTCCCAACGGTCAATGACCCGGCGCCAACTGGCCCAACCCCAAATGGAACAGTTCGTGGTGAAGAAATAGTCAGCCTCGACATCGGTGGTGAACTCCTCGTGGTTGAGACCGGCAATCATCTGCACACGCTCATCGCGATCATAACGGTCGAGCAGCTCCTTGCAGAAACGGAAGAAACTGACCGATGGCACATCGTCATCTTCCAGTACGATACACTTGTCACTCAGTGAGAAAGCCCACTTCTGAGCCATGTATTCCGAGGGGTCACAACCGTAGTTGCGCTCCTGATAGTATTGCTTCACCTCACATTCCCAGTCAATCTGGGACACCACTTCCCTACAGGCCATGATGCCAGGCAGATCGCGCTCGTTTCTCGGACCATCCTGATAAAGGAAGAGACGCGAGGGGCGAGCCTTACGCACCTGCTCAAAGACACGACTCAACAAATCAGGACGGTTGAAGAAGAGTATCAGCACCGAAACATCTACGGATGCCGGCTTTTTACTTCTCGAGTTTACCTCAGCATCCTCTGTTGGGGTCATTTCATGGATTTTCTCCGATAGAGTTCCAGATTGCTCATAATCAGCCCTTTCCTTGGCTGTTTGATGGACTGTCGCACTCCTTGGAGTTTCTGTCCTGGGTTGGGGATTCAGATGGGTGGATGTCATAGGAATGGTGGGTTTAAAGGTTGATGATGGGGTTGAGTGGTCACGGGTGTCGAAATTGAGGCAGGCGGGATAGTGGGCTTGTAGCCGCTCCACCTCCTCGGGGGTAAAGCGGTGCAGCCGGGGATAGTTATGGCGCAGGAAGTCCTCTAACTCCTCGGGTGCAGAGACCTGTAGCGGTCCGAAGGGCATCTCTACTAGATGGCTCAACTGCTCTTCCGTGATGCGGTCAGTCACCGTCATTACGTTGTTGAAGTAGCTGGTTTTCCGTCGGTTATAGGCTGTTTGCAGGCTCACCATCAGTCGGTAGATGGTGCGTTTGCTGCAGAGGGTGTCGATGATGCGGTTGAGCAGGCAGGCGGCTGCCCCTCTTTGCGAGGGTGAACTGATGGTGCAGGTGCCGAAGTGGCACCAGAGCCACGCCTCCTTGCCCATGAGACAGCAGTTGACAAACTTCACCGCTTCGTGCTGCAACCTGCGCATCAGTGGGTGGTCGGGGATGCGGTCGAAGGGGAAGATATCGACAAAGATGCCCGGGTGCATGGGTACTTGGGCAAAGAGCGGGTCGGTGAAGCAGGTGTGATTCTTCTTTACTTTGGCAAAATAGTAAGGGGTGTGCGGGTCGCTCCCCATCCAGGAGAGGAAGTAGTTGCTGTCCAACTCCTGCGGCGCGATGCGCAGAAAGCGGTCGTAGTCGGCACGCAGCATCCCTATGTCGATGTCATCATCCCAAGGGAGGATGGCGCCGTCATAGAGGGTGCCGATGGCAGTGCCGCCGATGACGAAGTAGGGGATATGATGCTTCTTGCAGATGCGTATCACCTCACCCAGAATCTCGTAGAGTACCTGCTGTAGTTGCTCTAACTCCTCAGCTGTATAGCGCTGACGCTTCTCCTCCTGTTCCTTGAGATAGGTAGCAGCCAGGTTTCCTCGTTCGGTGATGGGCAGACAGATGGCCTGTTTGAAGCGTTTGGCATCACAGTCCATCAGGGTAATGCGTGGATTCAACTGCTTGAGTATGAATAGACTGGGTCCTGTGGTGATGCTGCCGACAAAATGGTCTGCCTCCAAAAGCAGTTGCATAGAGCAGAGGAAACGGGTCATCTGCTTGGCTTTGCCGTCTCCCTGCTGTTGGCTGAAACTGCTGTTGACATAGCCCGCCTCGGAGGGCTGGCAGAGGGTGTACCACGACCGTTCAGGTGCCGCTGATTGCAGCTGTTCGAAGAGACGATAGTCATCGGTCAGTACAAAGATAGGGGTGTTGGGTGAGGTTACCCGATTTAGTGTCTCGATATAGGCCTCGGGAGGAAGCAGGTATACCTCCGTTATCTTGTCACCGCCCCTCACCTGACAGCCTACATAGTGCGTGGGTAGGGCAAGCTCACTCTTCAGCCGTTGGCACTCCTCCATCACTTCCGGTCGCAGGTGCCAGAGGATCTCGGTCATGCGGGTAGAGGCGTTAAGGTAGTCGCCCTCAATGTCCAGTTCGGGTATGGAGAAGTGCTGGTTGGGGGAGAATTGGATGTGGTGGTTCAATAGGGTGCGCTCTCCATAGACATGCCATGCCGTCAGGTCACCCCTGAGATTCAGGTATATGCTCTTCAGTTTCCAACGTAGGTAGCGGGTGGTACGTTGTGCGAGGCATAGCTTGATGATGCGTTTCCAGGAGGGGGTGCGGTGGCGGTTGTAACGGGAGTGGAAGCTATCGTGAACTTCATCGCAAAAGGGCTCGAAGTAGTCCTGCCAGCCGAGGTGGTGGCCAAAATTGGCATCATCACTGTAGAGCACCAGTCGCACTCGGTGTTGCAGGCACCAGAGTATGGCCCCCACCAAGTAGGAGTATTCGGCAAAGAAGCCAGCATCTATACCGAGGTGATAGACCAGGGTACGGCGGAACGAACGATTCAGTCGTTGGTAGCGGCTGCGGAATACTTTGTTGGGAGTCATGGTGGTCATGGGTGTTATCAATGGGTGAGTTGTGAATGAACGTTTTATGAATATGTTGTCAATGAATGGGTTAAGTAATGATGAGAGCCGTCATCTTCGCCTTTTGTGCCATAGGTAGTCTATGGACTCTTGCAGTACATGGGCGCGGCAGAGTGCCAGTGTGGTGAGGTAGATGAGTGCCGCTACGGCTATTTTGCCCAGTAGGGTAGGCAAGGGAGGCAGGGCGCTCCAGATAGCCAACAGATGGGTGACCAGCATGGCACAGGCTGCTATGCCGGCAAAGGGGAGCACGTCGAGCAACATCTCTATGACTGTGAGGCCCATGGCGCGATGGGCAAAGTGCTGCCATACACCAAGTGAAGCTACATAGAGTGCCACGTAGCCCGCCACCATCCATGGTATGCCGTAGGGGTGGATGGCTATCAGAAGCAGTAGTTGCGTTAGCCCCAACCCTACCGCTGTCCAAAGAGCGATGTCTGACTTTCGATGGCTGATGATGAGGTTGTAGTAGAGCTGCTGTACAGGCAGACAGGCACTCCAGATGCTGAGCAACCTAAGCAGTGGAACACAGGGCATCCACTTGTCTGTCAGTGCGAGATGGATCAGTTCTGGGGCTATCAGCGCCAGACCCAATGTGCAGGGAAAAGAGACGAAGGCAGTGAAGCGTAGCATCTTGCGGAAGACCTGACGCTGGCGCGAAGGGTCGTCAATCACTTGAGCCAGTACTGGTTGTGCCACACCGTTCACCATACCTGCCACCAGCGTATGGCTCATAGTGGCCCATTTGTTGGCCTGTGTATAGTGTCCCACCTCACGGGCGGCAAAGAGGTGTCCCATGAGCGTGGCGAGCAGGTTGTTGTTGAACTGGGTGAAGAGATTGGTCAGTAGCAGTTTGCTGCTGAAGGTAAAGAGAGGTCGCAGGGGGCGGAAGTCAATCCGCAGCGAGGGTCGCCAGGGAGAGAAGAGCCAGTAGAGGCCCGTACAGGCAGCAATGTAGGTGACCGTCTGCAGAGCGATGCCCCAGTAGGCCATGCCGCAGAGTGCCAGTGTGATACCGACACATCCCGATACCACGAGTGCCACCAATTGTGCAATAGCCTTCTGTCTTATCATCAGACGTTTGAAGAAGACCGCATTGTGAGCCGTTCCGGTGCTGGAGATAAGAAATCCGAGGAAGAGCAAACGGGAGAGCCCCTCCAATTCTGGCTTTCCGAAAAAGGCAGCTATCAGGGGAGCCGAGAAGAAGAGCAGCAGGTAGAGGGTGATTCCCATGAGGCTGCTGAACCAGAAGACGGCGTTGTAATCTTCGTCGTTGACCTCCTTCTTGTTGGCCAGCGCATTGGTGAATCCACTGTCCTGCAGCGTGCTGGCCACCATCACAAAGAGGCTCAACATCCCCACCATACCATAATCGGCTGGGGTGAGCAGTCGGGCCAGAAAGACGCCAAAAAGGAGGTTCAGCAGCTGTTGTAAGCCATTGCTGAATCCTCCCCAAAGCAATCCTTTTGCGGTACGTTCTTTCAAAGATGTTGCCGTCATACTTTTCGTTTTTTGTTCCACGTCTATCCCTCTTTCTTTATTCAAGTTTCGCAAGTTATTTCACTTCAGTTTCGCATGTCTATGACAAGCTATCGGTTACAAATGCGAGTTTGATGAATGATGCATAAGAAGAGATATTAGTGTCATTGCCGATAAGATTATTAATCTTTCAGGCGTTAGATTATTAATCTTATCGTTGTAGGATTATTAATCTTATTGAAAGTGAGATGATATCTGTAGTCTCTTTTATCTCGTCTCGTTTCATCCAACTCATGTTAACAAGATGACAAGTGGATAGTCTATCCGCTAAACAGCAGCAAAAGTAAAAACCTGTCAACTTGTTGATTCCTGTTTCCGTTCCCTGTTTTCCCCTCTATCTCAGATTGACTCTGCTGTTGTGTCCGTCGGTTGGCAGCAGACGGTTCTTAGGACTGTTTCTGGAACATCTGCTCCTCCATCTTCAGTTCGTTGAAGAGCTGCAGCGAGTCCCAGAAAATGTTGTGGAGTGTCACTCCCGCCTTCAGTCCGATGGGTTCGATGCCCTCCTGCCGGTAGCGGTTGAGGAAGCGGCTCAATGTGGTGTCATCAAAGCCGTTGAGGAGCATCATCTCTCGGCCCAAAGGCGTTTGACTCAAGGGGCGAGGTTCCCGTTGAAAGCCGGGAAGACCGAGCAGCACACCCACAGGATTAAGGTAGTCGATGGGGGATACGGCATGCACCTCAATTCCCATACTTCTGGCCAGCTTCCTGATTTGCTGTTCCTTCTGTGCCGGTACTTCGTACAAAAGAATAGATCGGGTTTCCATTGATTCTGTGGCATATTATAAGGGAGCATACCCCTCAGAAACAGCGTTCTTCTTGTCCTGTTCCTGAGGGGTAATCTTTATTCTCCTACAGGTTAGCTCTTTACGATAAATTACTTCACTTCGCTACCGGGGGCCACTTCGCGGAGCAGAGAGGTGACGGCCAATGAGCCGTCGAAATCCTCGGCAGAGAGAATCATGCCTTCGCTCACCAGACCATTCTTGAACTGACGGGGAGCGAGGTTGGCGATGAAGAGCACCTCTTTGCCCACCAGTTCCTCAGGTTTATAGTGCTGGGCGATACCGCTTACGATGGTGCGGTTCTCCAGTCCGTCAGCAATCTTGAACTGCAGAAGTTTCTTCATCTTGGGCACAGCCTGACACTCCAATACCTTACCCACACGGATATCCAACTTCTCGAACTCCTCAAAGGAGATGGTAGGTTTGATGGGGTTGGCCTTGTGGGCAGCTGCCTCATTGGCTTTCTTAGTGGCCAGCAACTTATCGATTTGTGCCTGAATGGCATCATCTTCTATCTTCTCGAAGAGCAGCGACGGTTCAGCCAACTGGTGTCCGGCAGGCAGGAGGTCGGTACTGCCGAGCTGGCTCCAGTCGAATTCCTTCATGTTGAGCATCTCACGCAGCTTGGCACTGCTGAAGGGGAGGAACGGTTCGAAGGCAATGCTCAGGTTGGCAGCCAACTGCAGGGAGATGTTCAGGATAGTCTTCACCCGTTCGGGATCTGTCTTCACTACTTTCCAAGGTTCACTGTCGGCCAAGTACTTGTTGCCGATGCGTGCCAGGTTCATGGCCTCCTTCTGTGCATCGCGGAACTTGAAGACATCCAGCAGCTTCTCCACATCTTGCTTCACGTCAGCAAACTCCTTCAGCGTTTCGCGATCGTAGTCGGTGAGTTCACCGCAAGCAGGTACTACACCGTCGTAGTACTTCTTGGTCAGCTGCAGGGCCCGGTTGACAAAGTTGCCATAGACAGCCACCAACTCGTTGTTATTACGTGCCTGGAAATCCTTCCAGGTGAAGTCGTTGTCTTTGGTCTCCGGAGCGTTGGCTGTCAGCACATAGCGCAGCACATCCTGTTTTCCGGGGAAATCGACCAGGTATTCATGAAGCCATACGGCCCAGTTGCGTGAGGTAGAGATTTTGTCGCCCTCCAAGTTGAGGAACTCGTTGGAGGGTACGTTGTCGGGCAGGATGTAGCTACCTTCAGCTTTCAGCATGGAGGGGAAGACGATGCAGTGGAAGACGATGTTGTCCTTGCCGATGAAGTGGATGAGGCGTGTCTCGGGATCTTTCCACCACTTTTCCCACGAGTCAGGCAGCAGCTCTTTGGTGTTGCTGATGTAGCCGATGGGAGCATCAAACCATACGTAGAGCACTTTGCCTTCGCCACCTTCAGCCGGTACAGGAATACCCCAGTCGAGGTCGCGCGTCACTGCACGCGGCTGCAAGCCCAGGTCCAACCACGACTTGCACTGGCCATAGACATTGGGTCTCCACTCCTTGTGCTCCTGGAGAATCCACTGCTCCAACCACTGCTGGTAGTCGTTGAGCGGTAGGTACCAGTGGGTGGTCTTACGCTTTACCAGGGGATTGCCCGTAAGTGCATTCACCGGATTGATCAGCTCGTCCGGGCTCAGTGTGCTTCCGCACTTCTCGCACTGGTCGCCGTAGGCACCCTGCGCATGGCAGCGCGGACATTCACCCATGATGTTACGGTCCGTCAGGAACTGCTTGGCACCCTCGTCGTAGAACTGTTCACTCTCCAACTTCACGAATTTGTTGTTCTTGTCAAGAGTGCGGAAGAAGTCGCTGGCCAGTTCACGGTGCGTGGGAGAGGTGGTGCGGCTGTAGATGTCGAAAGAGATGCCGAACTCCTCGAAGGAGCGTTTGATGAGGTTGTGGTACCGGTCCACCACATCCTGAGGGGTGCATCCCTCTTTCTTGGCGCGGATGGTCACAGGTACACCATGTTCATCGCTACCACCGATAAAGAGCACATCCTGCTTTTTGAGTCGGAGGTAGCGTACATAAATGTCAGCGGGTACATACACGCCAGCCAGATGGCCGATGTGTACAGGACCATTGGCATACGGCAGAGCCGATGTCACGGTTGTTCGTTTGAATTTTTTTTCCATCAGAGTCTATTTTTTTGTTTTATTATTCATGAAGTACTTGCTGGAGTGATTGTCACTCCAGCTATTGCGCCACAAAAATACGGAAAATCTCTGCAATTACAATTTGCTGGAGGTTGATTTCGGTTCTGAATTTACAAATTATAATCTATTTCAAGTTTCACAAGTTATAAACTTGCTCTAACTATTTATACCCGTTTTACCCAAAGCGAGAATCGGCTACCTTTACCCGGTTCCGAAACAAGGGTGATGCGTGCTCCCAGCTTGTCGGCAATCACTTTACAGATGGAGAGTCCGAGTCCCGTTCCCTGCCGGAATTCGTCCACCTTATAGAATCGTTCGAATACCATCAGTTGCTGTTCGCGGCTCATGCCGATACCTGTATCTTCCACATAGAGCTCCACCTCTTGCGTCTGTTCCGAGTTTTTCCATCCTAAGTACACAGACCCTTTTGGGGTAAATTTGGCTGCATTGCTCAGGAAGTTGATCATCACCTGCTCGATGCGCTTCTCATCACCAATGATGGTGAGGTTATGCTCTCCCTGCATCAGTTCGTAAGTGATGTGTGAGGGTGCCTGTACAGTATAGCTCTGATGGATATAGTTCATCATCTTGTCCAAGTCACAGGGTACCGGTTGCAGTGTGATGTGTCCCGACTCGATGCGTGAGAGATCCAGCACATCGTCGATGAGCTTCAGCAGCAGGTCGTTGTTCTTGTTGATGGTTTCCATCATCTCCTCTTTCTCTTCGTCCTCAAACTCCATGCCTGGTGTGGCCAGGATGTTGCTGAATCCCACGATGGCATTGAGCGGAGTACGTATCTCGTGGCTCATGTTGGCAAGGAATGACTCCTTCAGTTCCGCCTTTTCTGCCATCTTACGCGCCTCTATTAGCTCCTGCTCACGCTCTTTGATGTTATCGATATTGATTAGCAGTCCGTAGCTTCCGCTGTTGTAGTTGCTTTGCTTCTGTGCGTGGTTGGCTCGGATTTGCCACCATTCGTAGCTGCCTGTTCGCAGGAAGTCACACTGCACTTCAATGATGCTGGTGAGTCCCTTTTCCAGCTTGTTCACCTCATTTTCGTAGGTGGATCGGGTGTCTGGGTGGATATACTTGGCAAAGTCTTTCATCTGGATGAGGTGTGGTGACTGTCCGAGATAGTTCCAGAACTCCTCCTCCAAGGTAATCTCTTCGCCCCGTTGTTTCCAAGCAAAGGCCTGGCTGTTCTGAAGTGCTGTCTTCAGCATCTCCCGCTCTTCAAGCGACTGCTTGATGGTGTGCAGTCTGTGCATACGCTCGCGTATAAAGAGCACCAGTAGAGTGACAATTACTCCTCCGAGAATGCTGAAACCCAAGATTCTGATCCAATAGGCGAGACGGGGATGATAGTCGCTGAAGTAGGCTCTGGTGAGTTCATATCCCTCGGGGATGGAGTCTATCGGTACGCCGAGGTGGCGGTAGTTAGGCCAGTCGAGAAAGCGTGCCTTCCGGCTGTTATGGAAGGGGATATTCCCTGGGTCTTCGCCGCGGAGCACCCGTATGGCCAAGGCCACGCCATCGGCTGCTTGGTACTTCATCGGCGAGAAGTAGCCCCCCACAAAGGAGCCTCTGTCTGTTGCAAAGTAGTTGTACACCGCGGTGAATTTCTCCTTGTTGGTGAAGTTGAGGGCGGCGTTGGAGAATCCCTCCGACTTGAGCTGCAGGTAGTAGAAAGGCTGGTCGCTGCGCATCAGGAAGAAGAAGTTCTCGTCACCCAAGGTGGCTTTGTCTGACTGTGATGCGGTGTTGCGCTCCCCGTCGCGGGTGGAAAGTGAGGTTAGGGTGAAGATGCTGTCGGGTGTGGTACGTACATGGTAAAGCGTATGTTTCCACTCCAGGTTGTTGATCACATTGGGGAGAGTATCGAGCTGTTCTTTGCAAAGTTTTACCGTCATTTTATCCAAGACCCTGTTTTCCAGTATGGTGAAGGTGTGTCGATGGCCGATTATTTCACGTATGATCTTCATGTTCTCCAGTACGTCGATGGTATCTGTCACACCGGTTACGGTGGTGTATTTGCTTAGCATGCCTTTGTTGGGAAACTGCACTCCGATGAAGACGACTGGTATTCTCTTGGTCAGGGGATGCTGCTGCACAAGCAGTGAATAGGTTGCCTGGTCACCTACGGGGATGATGAGGTCGGGCTCCTCTTCCGGTTTGATGTTGTCGAGCACCTGCTTGATGTAGTCCAGTTCCTGCCCATGGTTACGTGCCTCGCTGTCGAGGTAGTAGGTGGATATCGTCACCGGCTCACCCTGCTTGCGGAATTCCGAGTCGATGAGCCGATTGAACTCCGGATAGTTAGGGAAATTTTGGTCGAAGGAGTGGATGATGAGTACGCGGTAGTTGGCAGTATGCTGGCAATTAACCACAACAGCCACCGTCACTACAAGGAGCAGTGCGGCGACTATAGCGGTCTGTATCTTTTTGATTCTCTTCTTCATTGTCAGCTACGGTTTTTCGATAGTTCAGACTTCCCGGTGCGGGAGGTCTCTCCTCCGGTTAGTGGAAGAGGTATCTCACACCCAACTGCAGTTGCCAGCAGTTGTTGGAGTTGAGGTAGGAGGTGAAAGTTTTGTCCACCAGTCGGTTCTGCCCTTCACTATCCTTGTAGGTGCTCATCGTATAGATAGGCTGGTTATTCTCGGTCACCCCAACACGCTTCAGCGGTTTGGGTGCTCCTGCCTGTGTGGTCTTCTGTGTACCCCACTTGCTGTTGAGCAGGTTGCCGATGTTCATCACATCGAGGTTCAGCTGCAGGCGGTGCTCTTTCTTGCCCACTTTGAGGCCAAACTCCTGTACTACACGCAGGTCGAAGCGGTGCATCCAGGGTGAGTAGGCTGCGTTGGCTTTGGCATACTCGCCCTTGTGCTTCTTCAGGTACGGGTCTTTATTGATGAAGGCCCAGAAGGCATCGCGCTGTTCGTCAGCAGTAAAGGTTACGTCTCCTACCTTTTTGTCCTGGAAGATCAGTTCCTCCTTGTTGGCTGGAATATAGAGCAGGTCATTGTTCACCCCATCGTTGTTCATATCGCCGTCGTAGGTATAGCTGTAGGCGGCACCGTGGCGACCTTCGTAGAGCAGTGAGATGTCGGTGCTGGCATGGTTGCGTGCATAGTTGATGCGATAGGTGGCAGTAGCCAATACGCGGTGGGGTGAGCGGAGGTAGAGTGCATTGCCTACTGTGGCGTAGTTATAGCCGTTCACGGTCGGCAGGTTGCTGGCCATATTCTCAATCTGGTTGCTGTTCATGCTGTCGATGGTCTTGGATACCGTATAAGTATAGGCCGCCATAAGGTGGAGGTTCTGTACGGGACGTGCGTAAGCTTGGGCCACAAAGTTGGCGCTGTAGCCCTTGGTGGTGTTGGTCAGTACGTAGGCATAGCCGCGGTCGGCATAGTAGAGGCTCTGCTGTCTCCCTGGGTAGAAGTAGCGTTGGTCGGGACCTTCGAACTGGTTGGCTGTGGCCTTTGCAGGGTCGATGTTGGCATCATAGATGTGCATGGCATTTATGTCCTTGCTGTATGACCCTTCGAGGGTGAGTCCTGCGTCAAAAGAGGTGGGCAGCTTGAAGTCGATGGCCAATGTGCTCTTCCAGAGTTGCGGCATCTTGAATTTGCGGTCGATGGTCACCAAGTTACTGGCTGTGGCTGAGGCACCTGCCTGTTGCGGGAAGCGGTTTCTCAGCTCCTCGGGCATGTTTGGTACCTCTGCCAGAATCTGGTTCGGTGTGAGGATGCCTTTACCTTCGAAGTATTTCAGGAGGGGGTCGTTCTTATCCTTGATTTGGATGGAGTGCTGCAGCATACCGCTCCGCTCCTGCATCTTGCTGAGGATGATTAGGGGGAATCGTCCGGTGAAGATACCCGTACCTCCACGCAGTATGATACTGCCCTCTTCGTCGAGCTTGTAGTTGAAGCCCAAGCGGGGAGCAAAGAGGGGGATGGACTTGGGCCATTCGCCCGTATTGAGTTTCTTGCCGTTGAAGTCCAGTTCGGCCACCGCGGGGTTCTCGTAGCGATGGTTGGTGTACATGGGCATATCCATGCGCACGCCGTACTGGATGTTGAAGCGATCGTTGACGTTCCACTCATCCTGTGCGTAGAACGAGAGACGGTTGTAGGTGATGTCGGCCAGTGCACGCTCCTCACCGGTCAGCGAATAGCAGAAGGCGAAAGCGATGGGGGCTCTCTTGTTGATGAAGTCATCGTAGGAGGCATAGCGGTAATAGCCAGCACCGTAGCGCATATAGCAGTTGCTAGCAGTAGTGCTCTCGAAGGCACCACCGAGTGAAATCTGGTGGCGTCCGGTGCTGATGGTGAAGTTGTCGGTCACGCTCCAGCTTTTCTCCTTGATACCGTTTCTCCAGGCGTGCTGGTCGTAGCCGGCATTGAGCCATGCACGTGATACCCCACCATCATCCTCCTTGAGGATATCCACGGTAGGGAAGTCGCCCTCACACTCGCGGTTGTTGGCATCGTTGAAGGTGAAGCTGCCGCGCAGCACGTTGCTCATGCCCCAGCCGAAGTTGCTGCTAAGCTCAGCGCTGAGCGAATATACGTTGTCGATGCTCTTCCAGGTAGAGTTGCGGAAGGTCTGTGAGTAGATCGAGGTGGGAGCCTGGCCCAGACTTAATGCGGCACCTACGACATTGTTGTCCTTCTTGGTGTTCACCTGGTTGTAGCGCACCATCAGGTGGTGATGGTCATTGATGTTCCAGTCGAAACGGCTGATGACACGGAACGAGTTGTTCTTGCCGTTGAAGTCGGTCCATGAACCGGGATTGTAGCCATACATGGAGATGAGGTCATTGGCAAACCGCTCCATGTCTGCCGCCGTGACGCGGGAAATCATCTGCTGGGCATCCTCTTTGCCGTCGGTGGAGAGTCTCCACTTGTGGATGGGGTAGGGAATATCCTCATATTCAGCGTTTACGAAGTAGAAGAGCTTGTTCTTCACGATAGGGCCTCCTACGGTGAAGCCATAGATGTTGCGTTGCTCTTTTTGTCGTGCGCTCAGCTCCATGTCATCCACCTTGTTGCCTCGCAGGTGTTCGTTCTTGAAGTAGCCGTAGGCCGATGCGGAGAGGTTGTTGGTACCGCTTTTGGTGATGGCGTTGATGGATGCACCCATGAAGTTGCTCTGCTTCACGTCAAAGGCAGAGGTGACCACTTGGATTTCCTCGATGGCATCTACCGAGATGGGTGTACCGCCACCAGGCAGCTTCACGCGGTCAAGACCCATGTTGTAGTTGAAGTTACTGCCGTCGATGCTGAAGTTGTTCATGCCGCCGTTACGGCCTCCGTACTCTCCGTCCATGAAGTAGGGGGAGAGCCGAGCCAAGTCGTTGAGGTTACGGCTGATGTTGGGCGTGGCGTTGATATCGGCCCGGGTGATGTGGTTGGAGGCACCGGTTTTCAGCTCGGTAGCTCCCTTGCCGATAATCACCACCTCGTCCAGCTGGTTGTTGGTCTGGAGTGCCATCTGGCAACGGTAGGTCTCACCCAAACGGAGGGTAATCTTCTCCACTACCCCTTTGTTAAAGCCTACAAAGGTGGCTTCCAACCGGTAGGGACCACCGGTGCGCAGACCTTCCAAACGGAATTCACCCTCTCCATTGGCCAAAGCGGTGTATCGGGTACCTGAGGGTTCGTGAAGGGCGAGAACTAGTGCGCCCGGGAGGGGCTCCACACCATCGGTTACATTACCTGTGATGGTAGATGAGGTCACTTGGGCAGAAGCCGGAAGGGTACAAAGCAGCATTAGCAGAATGAGCGTGTTTGCATTGAATTTTATTGCTGAGGCAATACTCTCAAATAGGCGTTTGTCTCTAATCATTTCTTGTTGTTGTGTTGGTTAACTACTTTTTCTTATTTCGGCTGCAAAGATAAAACTTTTTTTTTGCAATTATAAAACTATTTAGCTGTAATTCCGATTATTGGTACTTCTAATATATCTATTTTATTATGTTGAATAGAATTTTTCCTTTTTTGATTAGGTTAGTCAACTGTCTAAATACCTTACACTACTTTGAGCCAGAGGGAGAAGCGGCTGCCTTGGTGTAGCTTGGAGTTGACAGTGATACGGCCATGGAGACGCTCGGCAATGACACGACAGATAGCAAGCCCTAATCCTGTACCTTGCTTGAACTCATTCTTCTTGAAGAAACGGTTGAAGATGAGCAGACAATCATCCTCGCTCAAGCCGATACCGGTGTCTTGCACGTAAATCTCCACCTCTTTCGATTCTTTGTGATATTCCCAGCCCAACGTGATGCTACCTTTTGGGGTGAACTTGGCTGCGTTGGTAAGGAAGTTCATCACGACCTGCTGGGCACGCATCTGGTCGATGAAGAGTATATATTCTTCTGCTCCTGGTCGATAGATGAACTCCAGATGCTGGGGTGCCTGCACGCTGTAGCTCTGGTGGATGCCATTCATCAAATCCTCAATCTTAATCTGCTCGAAGCGGAAATCCATGTAGCCTGATTCGATGCGCGATATGTCGAGGATATCATTCACCAACTTCAGCAGTATTTCGTTGTTCTTGTTGATAGTCTCCATCATATCCTCCTTCTCCTCATCTTCCAGCTCCATGCCTGGAGTGGCCAGAATGTTGCTGAATCCTACAATAGCATTGAGTGGGGTTCGTATTTCGTGACTCATATTGGCCAGGAATGACTCTTTCAAGTCTGCTTCTTCCATTCGCTTGCGTGCTTGTATCAGCTCTGCCTCACGCTGTTTGATAGAGTCGATGTTGAATAGCAATCCAAACCGCTTGAAGTTTCCATGACTGTCCCACTCTCCTTTGGCTCTTACCTCCCACCAGCTGTACTCCTCTTCGCTATTGGAGAAGTTGCACTGCATCTGGTACACGATATTCTCCGTACTGATGTTGTGGGCTATCTTCTCGGCAAAGCCTTGGTGGAAATCGGGGTGCACCCAGCGGAGGAAGTCAATGCCTGGGATAATGTGCGGTTCCTTGCCAATGAAGCGCCAGAAGGCGTCATCCAGTTCCAACAGCTCTTTGTTGGTACGCCATACGAAGCTCTGGTTGAAGGTACTGGCAATCTCCAAGGTGGTCTGCTTCTCCTGCAGCTCGTTAAGTGCCTTGAGTTTCATTCGGGTGGCTCGTACGGCCAGTGTGACGGCCACGCAGAGACCACCTATGAGCAGACCGTAGAAGGTAATCATGAAGCACCAGTAGATATAGGGGTGCAACGTGCTGTAGGGGATGTTGACGAGATGGTATTTCGCCGGAATCTTCTCTAAGGGGATGCCGAACTTCTGCGCCACATTCCAATCCACATAGTAGTCCTTTGGGCTGACCGAGACGGGAATTTCGGCAGGTGGTGTGCCGTTGAGCAGTTCCTTGGCTACGGCTGCCTGCTCTTTGGCCCAGGTATCGATGGAGCTGAAGTAGCCGGCCAGGAAGCCGATGCCCATGTTGCCGAAGAGGTTGTTGATGCCGGTGAACTGGCTGCGTAGCGACATGATAGCCAAGGTGTGTGAGGTGGCGTCGAACTTCAGCAGCAGGTAGTGCATCAGTCCTTGCGGGCCGAGCGTCCAAAAGAAGTTCTCGTTGCCCATTTGGTCTTTGCTTTCGCCTTTGGGAGTAGCGTCACCCTTGGTGGTGTTGCTGCTGATGCTCCGCATGGAGAGCCCCGTGATGGACATGCTGTCGGCAGGAAGTGAATAGAGCCGCTTGATGCGGTTCTCCCAGTGGAGGTTGTTGAGGATAGGATGTCCCTTCATCTGATCGAGGATAAGGCGCTCTACCTGCCGGTCAAAGAATCTTTGGTCGAGGTTGGTATAGGCGTGGAGCTCTCCCGTCAGTTCGTGCAGCACCTCCATGCTTTTGATGAAATCCACCGTGTCGCGTATGCCCGTCACGTTGTCATATTGCTTCAGCAGTTTATAGTTGGGGAAGCGTACACCACCGAACAGGATAGGACAGCGGCGGAGGGCCGGCCTGTGGGTGGAGAGTAGCGCATAAGTGGCCTGATCCTCTGTCGTGATAATCAGGTCCGGCCATCGGTGGTGCTGCTCCACGCTGTCAATCCAGTGCTTCATGATGGAGTCTTCGTGAATCTCGATATACTTGTTGCAGTTGAGGTAGCTGAAGGATAGATGGGCGTTCACCCCTCGGTTTCTCAGTTCGCGAATCAGTTTCCGGTTGTACTCCTCATACTGTTCGTACCCCTCGTCGTGGGAATGGATGACCCAGATATGCTTGGTGTTGTACCCTCCAAAGAGCCACACCACGCCTATACCCGCGACGGCAATCAGCAGGAGGGTAATTAGGTAGAGGTATCGTTTTTCTTTCAGCATAGTCATGTCTCGGATACGTTGGTCAGGTTTTTCGGTTGTCGCGTTATTTCTTTACTTAAATTTCGCAGGTCTGCCACATGCAGTCAGTCAATAAGTTGATAAGGAGGCCAGTGTGTAGCCTGACTGCAAAACAGCAGCAAAAGTAATCGCTCGTCAACTTGTCAACTTGTTAGCTTTAAGCAAGTTTATCACTTGTAAAACTTGGATGGGAAGCAAAGTCACTCTTTCTTCCGTCTTCTCCGTTTGTCGAGGACCAGCGCCAGAGCAAATCCCACGATGAGGAGCCCCGTAGCTGTATAAGCCACCGTCTCCGTCACGTGTAGGCTTTTCGGGTCAAAGCGCATCTCAATGGTGTGGCTACCGGCCGGGATGTAGAGGGCGCGGAGCACGTAGTTAGCCCGTGCCAGTTCTGCTTTTTCCCCATCGATAGTCACCTGCCAGCCTTCGGGATAGTAGATTTCCGAGAAGACCGCTATACCATCGTGCCCATTCTCTGAGTGATAGACCAGATGGTTGGGCGCATAGCTCTGCAGCGTAACCATCGAAGTAGAGTCCTTCTGCCATGATGCTGTCCACCCCTTATCCTGCTTCAGAGCCGCAGCAAAACGGGTATCCACCACTGCCGTACGTAGCGGGTCAAACTCCTCTAAAGCCTCCAACTCCTCGTTGGCATTGGCCACCTCTGTCAGCTCCTCCACAAACCAGGCATTGCCACAGGTGTAGGGATTGAGCAGTGGCACTGTGCCTCCTTGGCGGTCGATGGGCAGTATGAAATACCTTGTATTCAGCATGTTTAGTACTGGGAAAGCCGTGCCATTTACGCTATCCATCTCTGCCTTTGCCTTATAGATCTCCTGCATTGCTATCTGCATCTCCGGAGCGATGTGCTCCTCGATGAGCTCCTGATATCGGCGCAGTTTGGCCGGATGGTAGCCACCGATGCTTTTGTGCCAGTAGGAGGTGTTGTTCTCGTTGAAGGTGTTGGAGGAGAGATTCAGTACCCTGAAGTCGGGTGTGCGGTCGGCCAGGATGGTTTCGTCCGTGGCGCTCTTGCGGAAGGTGTCGGTACGTATCTCCCGAGTCACGAAGAGGCTGTCGTGGAGGTATCGTTTGTTCACTCCCCACATATCCACTAAGCAGAGCAGAGCCACACCACCGAGTGTGAGCGATGTGCGTAGTTTGCCTGTGCTGTGAAGCCAGAGCAGTAGGAGCCCTATGGCAATGACAATCAAGCTCCTGAGTGCATCACTGCTCACCATGGCCGCACGCATCTCGCTGAGGTTACGCACGATGCCCGTCATGTCTGCCGGACTGATCTGCTGATTCTTCACTGCCCCTTGCAACATCTGCATCTCCTGTGCCGGCACGTAGCTGTTGCCAAAGAGTCCTGGAGCCACGGTCAGCAGCAGGGTGATGGCAGTGACAGCCAGTGCTGCATAGCAGGCTTTCTTGTTCTGAAACAGCAGTTTCGGTTCGTCAATAAGTCGCTTTAGTGCCAATATAGCCAACAGAGGTATGGTAAATTCGGCGATGACGAGGATGCTTGACACCGCGCGGAACTTGTTGTACATCGGTACGAAGTCAATAAACCAGTCGGTCAGTGGCATGAAGTTCTTTCCCCAAGAGAGGAGGATGGAGAGCAGGGTAGCTGCCACAAGCGCCCACTTCATTGCCCCTTTGACTACGAAGCAGCCCACCACGAAGAGCAGCAGCACGAAGGCACCTACATAGACTGGTCCTGAGGTCATCGGCTGGTCGCCAAAGTATTGCCCTAAGCTATAGATTCCCATCTGACCATATTCCGGCTTGGATTTCTCCATAGCCACCGTGCTGTTTGCCAACGGGTGGCTTGACGATCCTCCTTTGTAGTTGGGTACTAATAGCGTCCAGGTCTCCCCGATGCCGTAGCTCCATTGGGTGATGTAGTCGCGGTCCAGTCCTCCGCTTGCGGTGGCTGCCTCCTTGGGGTCGCTCTTCACCAGTTCGCTCTTGCCTCGCATCGTCTCCTTACTGTAGGTATAGGTGTGGTAGAGGTTGCTCAGATTGGTGGCTATGCCCACCAATGCCGCCACAGCCACTACTGCCGATGCCTTCCAGAAGCTTTTCAGCCGTCCCTTCTGCAGTGCATCCACAAAGTAGGCCGCCACCATGCAGAGGATGACGAAGCAGAAGTAGTAGGACATCTGCACGTGGTTAGAGGCTATCTGCAGCGAGACGAAGAGTGCTGTCACCAGTCCACCCCAGAGTAACCGGCCGCGGTAGGCCAGCACAATGCCCGCTATCGTAGGCGGTACATAGGCTAAGGTGATGAATTTCCAGAGGTGACCGGCTGCGATAAGGATAAAGAAGTAGCTTGAGAAGGCCCAGGCCACACCCCCGATGCCTGCATACCAGGCCGGAAGTCCAAAAGCCCGTAGCAGGATGTAGAAGCCCAGCATCAGGATGAAGGTGAGATAGACATACTCTGGCAGGAAGAGCCGGTAGGCCCGTTGCAGCCAAGAGAGCGGTCGGGTAGAGTCATACGAGGGGGCAATCTGGTAGGTCGGCATTCCGCCGAAGACAGAGTTGGTCCATCGGGTGGTGTGTCCCGTCTGCTCCTTATACTCCTTGGCCTCCTGACCCAGTCCCACACCAGCTGCCGTATCATGCTGGAAGAGCACTCGCTCCTCCATATTGGCAGGGAAGAAATAGACGAAAGAGATGGCCGCAAAGAGGGCTATCATCAGGATATCGGGCAAGATTCTTTTCATCATAGCTGTTGTTCTATACTGTTTTGTTCGATTAAGCGAAGGCTCAACGCGCGTACGCGCGTACCTTATGTTAATATAGGGTGTACAGGAATTGTGCAACGTATCGTTCCTCACATCATGGCATGGGACCATGGCCCATCTACAGGCATGCCTTGTAGATGTCGAGGATATCCTGTTCCAGCAGCGGTACCCAGGCCGTCTCCAACCCCTCGTTGTCGGCCACGTGCTTGGCCATTTCTGCCAGTCGGCTCTCGTCTATACCCACTTCATTCAGGGTCATCGGTATGCCAATCTGGCGGTAGAAGTCGTGGATGGCCTGAATGGAGGCTTCGCATCCGGTTACGCCAAAGACATTGCGGCCAAACTTTTCGATACGCTCTACCACCTGTTCATGCAAGGTTCCCGTGGTATGGGAGAGGATATGCTGCATCCAACGAGGTGTGACGATGGCCAGTCCCTCTCCGTGAGTGATGTCATAATAGGCCGAGAGGGCATGCTCCATGGCATGCATCGGCCACCCGCTCTCGCTGTTGCCCAAGCAGTAGATGCCGTTGCATCCCAAGGTGGTGGCATAGAATATCTCGGCACGGGCATCGTAGTCGGTCGGATTGTCCAGCACCCGCTTCACATTCTTCACCAACGACCGGATGGCCCCCTCCATAAAGGCATCGTTCATATCGATATGCTCAGCGCAGAAGTAGGACTCCATGATGTGGTTGATGCAGTCAGCTATACCCGCCAAGGTCTGTTTCACCGGCAGGGTGAAGGTATAGGTAGGGTCGATGAAGCTGACAGCTGGGAAGACCAGCGGAGAGAAGTAGGCCAGCTTGTCGTTGGTCTCCGTGCGGGAGATGACTCCACCCATGTCATACTCGCTGCCTGTAGCAGCCATGGTGATGATATCCACAATAGGCACTGCTGCCGTGGTGGGTTTGCGTCCGCAGACGATATCCCACGCCTCCTCCACCTGCTCATAGACCTTCCCTTTGAGGGTGCCTGCCACGCCAGCTATGGCCTTGGTACAGTCGAGCACCGAACCTCCGCCTACTGCCAGAATAACATCAATCTCATGCTCCTGGCAGAGTCTGACTCCCTCCAACACACTGGGGTTGAACTTAGGATTAGGCTGTATGCCAGGCAGTTCAAACAGCTCCTTCTCCTGTAGGATACTCTTCACCTCGTCGTAAAGGCTTTGTGACTGCCCAGGAGCCGTCCGTTTGATGCTTCCCCCTCCGTAGGTGATTAGCACCCGTTGGCCAAACTGTTTCATCACCTGTAGCAGTTTCTCACTCACCACTCCCTTGCCGAAGATGAGTCGGGTAGGGGTCATATAATCAAAATTCTTCATGCGCTATGATTTTGTCTTATTATCTCGCCGCAAATATAGTGATAATCTGTCGGATTATCGGTTAATCAGTTAGCGCAATCTCACTTTTTTCCTCTTGTCGGCAGATAATTCGCAGAGAATCTCTATTTTTGTGCCGAAAACCCTATAGCCCCCTCCAATGTCCTATTCACCACAGCTATCCCGTCAGTTTGAAGAGTTGTTCAAGGCGAACTACTCCAAGCTCTACTATGTGGCACTCGACTGGGTGGAGGATGCAGAGTCGGCCAAGGACCTGGTCAATGACCTCTTTGCCGAACTTTGGAAACAGTATGAACGGCTGCAGCATGAGGATGTGGAGGCCTACCTCTTCCAATCCTTGCGCAACCGTTGCATCAACTACCTCAAGCATCAACGGGTGGAGCAGGAGTATCGCGAGAGGATGCTGGCCGAGAAGCAGTCATCTATTGACGAGAATCCGGCTATCCATGAGGCACGGCTGATGGTGATAGAGCGTACTCTGGAGGAGATGAACCCACAGACCCGCTGGGTCTTTGAGCAGTGCTACTTCGAGGGTAGGCACTATAAGGAGATAGCCGATCAGTTGGCTGTGAGCGTGAGCACCATCCATAAGCGGATGACGCAGGCCTTCAACGCCTTCAGGTCGGCCTTTGGACGTGATAAAAAAACTTAAAACATGGGCATGGGGGAGTAGCTAATCAGACCATGTAGTTGTTATTGGTATAGAAATGAAAAAGACAACAGACCATACAGAGCCCCAAAAGGGATGTACCGGTGAGCAGGAAGAGTGGATGCTCTTGGTGCAGATGGCCCGCCGACGGAAGGAGCATCCGGCTCCTGACGTGGACGAGGCTTGGCAACGCTTTGCTGCCATTCATGGTGAGGATAAGGTGCAGGAGCCCAGTATGGAGAGTGGTGCCAGTTCCGGTGCAGAGGAGAATCCTGTTCATCGTTTCCGTCGCATCCACCTCTGGATGGCTGCTGTGGGAGGTGCTGCCGCTGCCTGTCTGCTGCTCTTAGTTGCAGGCCAATGGTTTTCGTTGGACGACCTTTTCCATCGCCCCTACGTGGCACTGCTCCGTGATGATACCCCGCAGCGGCTCCGCATCGGCGACTGCGATACCCTTATTACCTCATCGCAGGGTCGCTTCCTCTCCTTTTATGATGCTTCTGCTTCCTCAGCCAGCTCTTTGGGAGATGCTTCTGCCGGCACTATGGTAGCTTCCTCCTCTTCTCCAGCTATCGACAGTGCAGCAGGTTCGTTCGATGCTGCCGTCGGAGTCGCCACTGCAGGTGAATCGCCCCTGTCTGTCCATCGAGGGGAAACATCTGCCACTCATCAGGGTCATATGTCAGTGAGGACCCGTAAGCTCTCTACTCCCCGTGGTATGGATTTCAAGGTAATCCTGCCCGACAGCAGTGAGGTGTGGCTCAATGCCGAGAGCACTATCGAGTTTCCTGTAGCCTTCCAGCAGGGAGAGCGTCGTGTGCTGTTGCATGGCGAAGCCTATTTCAAGGTGGCCCGCAACGAGCAGGTGCCTTTCGTAGTCCATACTGATCGCATGAAGGTGAGCGTTTTAGGTACAGAGTTCAATCTCCGCGCCTACGATACCGATGCCTCTTCCGTGGCCTTGGTCAAGGGTTCCGTACAGGTCTCTTCCGATCAAGGTCAAGTGTTGCTTGCTCCAGGTCAGGAGGCACAGTGTACCTCAGAGGGTACCGTTCAGGTTCATGACATTGACCCCTATGGGGTAACCCAATGGGTAGAGGGGCTCTTCTACTTCGATGAAACGCCTTTGGTGGAGGTGCTCAAGGAGTTGGGCCGCTGGTACAACTTCGGAGTAGTGTTCCATCGCCGCGACCTGATGGAGATGAGGATGCACTTCAGTGCCTCCCGTACGGACGACATCGATACCGCCATCCGCAACCTTAACCGTTTGCGTAAGGTTCGCATCACCATCGAAGAGGAGAATATCGTGGTCTATTGATAAAGTGGATTCTTTTTCGGGTGTCAACATACCTCGCCAAGTATCTAAACATACTTTGCCATTTATCTTTAGATACTTTGCCATTTATGTCAACATACTTTTTGGGGGTGTTTTTGAGTCATTTTTCCCCTCACTATTCTTCCTTTTTGTACAGTAAACAGACGCTCTCAGAAGAAAAAATCAGTAAAATCGAAAAAAATCCTCGCAAAAGGGGTAGCCGATTGAAGGTATGGGTTGTTCTTGCAATAAACAACTATCCGTACCTATTATGAAAGGAAACACATTGAGAACCATTTTGCTGTTTGTCGCTCTCTTGGTGACAACAGCTACCGCTGTGCAGGCAGCTGGAAAACAGAAGAAGTCGAAAAAGATAGCCGCTACTGTCAAGAGTGACTCTACTGCAACCTCCAAGAAGGGACTTATTGCTTATGAGAAGGTCATCACAGCCAAGGCCCGCTCCATGCAGGGATTCATTACTGTGCACAAAGTGGAAGGTAAATACTACTTTGAACTTCCTGACACCCTCCTCGGAAGGGATATTCTTGTGGTGAACCGTGTAGCTAAGGCTCCCGTCAATGTACAGAAGAGCAAGACAGGCTATCACGGCGACTTTCTGGGTGATCAGGTCCTCCGTTTCGAGCAGGCCAACAACGATGAGCGTCTATTTGTGCGTGAAGTGGCCTATGAGGAGTACTCCTCAGATACCTTGGGCCTTTACCAAGCCGTGCAGAACAGCAACATACAGCCTATCGTAGCCGCACTCAAAATCAAGTCTATACGCAAGGTTGAAGGGCATTGCTCTTACCTCCTCGACGTAACCGATGTTTTAAATAAGGAGAATAGCCCCTTTGCCCTTAATGAGCGAATCAAGGATAAGATGGGACTCGGCTCACAGCAGGACGAGACCAGCTACATCGATACCCTCAAGGCCTTTCCTACCAACGTGGAGATCCGTACTGTGCGCACCTTTAAGCGCAAGCGCAGCACCCCTACCAC
Source organism: uncultured Mediterranea sp. (assembly GCA_946056155.1). Lineage (GTDB taxonomy): Bacteria > Bacteroidota > Bacteroidia > Bacteroidales > Bacteroidaceae > Bacteroides. The sequence continues at coordinate 25,709 of CAMGIP010000010.1, forward strand.
CGACCTCCAACGTCTTCTGGAGCAGCTCTCTCCAACACCCTCCACACCCCTTACCTACGAAATCAACACCTCCCTGCTCCTGCTTCCCGAAACACCGATGAGGGCCCGTATGCACGACCGTCGTGTGGGTTACTTTGCCGTCAGCTATGCCGACTATGATGCCAATCCGCAAGGGGTGGACTTCAAGGGCAAAATTGTACGCTGGCGTCTTGAACCACGTCAAGAGGATGTGGAACGCTATCTCCGCGGTGAACTGGTGGAACCGGCCAAACCCATTGTCATCTACATCGACCCCGCCACACCCAAGAAGTGGGTGCCTTACCTCATTCAAGGCATCAATGACTGGCAAGAGGCCTTTGAGGCAGCCGGATTCAAGAACGCCATCATAGCCAAAGAGGCACCCACTACCGACCCTACCTGGAGCTTGGAGGATGCCCGCCATTCGGCACTTGTCTATAAAGCTTCCGAGATTGGCAATGCCAGCGGTCCACACGTGCACGACCCCCGCAGTGGAGAGATTATCGAGACCCACATCAATTGGTACCACAATATCCTGAGTGTGCTTTACAACTGGTACTTCGTACAGGCCAGTCCCTTGGACCCAGCCGCGCAGAAACCGATCTTTGATGATGAACTGATGGGGCGTCTGGTACGCTACGTCAGCTGTCATGAGGTGGGTCATACCCTTGGTCTCCGTCACAACTTCGGCTCCTCTGCCACCATTCCGGTAGCTAAGCTGCGTGACAAGGCATGGGTGGAGAAGAACGGCGATACCCCCTCCATCATGGACTATGCCCGTTTCAACTACGTAGCCCAGCCAGAGGATAGCATCTCCCGTGAGGGACTCATCCCCCGCATCAGTACCTATGACAAATGGGCCATCGAATGGGGTTACCGCTGGTTCCCGCCCTTCGCTTCTGCTGAGGAGGAGAACCAATACATGCAGCAGTGGGTGCTTAAGAAGCTGGCAGAAGACCCCCGCTACCGCTTCGGTCATGAGTTTGCACCCAACGACCCGCGCAATCAGTCCGAAGACTTAGGTGATAACGCTATGGAGGCCAGTGCCTACGGCATCAAGAACCTTAAGCGCATCATGCCCAACCTCATCCAGTGGACGGCACAGCCCTACAAAGGTTTTGACAAGGCATCTGCCGCCTACCAGAGTCTTTTGGAGCAGTTTGGACTCTACATGAAACATGTATCCACCAACATAGGTGGCATTTACGGCCAGTCAATTACTTATGAACAACGCAACGAAAACGCTATGGAGTTTGTACCGCAGGCTACCCAGCAGGAGGCTATGGCCTTCCTCTGCCGCGAGCTCTTCACCACGCCCAACTGGCTCATCAGCCAGGAACTGACCGCCAAGACCGGCTTGAATATCCAGAGTGCACTGGCAGGAGTACAGAACAGTACGCTGAAGAAACTCGTCAGCGCGTCAACCCTCGACAAGATGAACCTCAATCTTGCCCTTAACGGCAAGAAGGCTTATGCTCCTTCGGCCATGCTTGCCGACCTGGAGCAGACCATCTTCTCTGCACAGGGAGCTGCCGACCTCAACGGACGCATCCTGCAGAAGAGCTACCTGAAGGCACTCACTAACATGCTCGACAAGCAGAAGATGAGCGGGTCGGCCATCAGCGAGGCTCCGACCATAGCCCGTGCACGCCTTGAGCTGCTTCTGCCTCGCCTTAAGCAGAAAGCGACCACTGCCCCGGATGCCCTCACCGCCAGTCATTACCGCAATCTGGTGGTGCTGATAGAGAATGCCTTCAACCCCGCCTTTGCCATACGTTGAATCTCAGTTGACAAATGAACGAGTTGACCAGTTGTTAGGCTTTAACAGACCACAAAATAACCATTTCAAAATAATTAGTAACCAAAGTCTATGTATGTACAACGAAAGAACTTGACCACACTCGCTTTTAAGCGGGTATGGATGGTGCTGATGGTAGCCCTCTGTTCCCTCGGTATGGCTACGGCGCAGAATGCCAAACCCAAGGGAAAGCCCATCACCTACCAGTGTGAGAACGAACAGCTATCCACTGCGCTGAGACAGGTGGAGCGTCTCTCAGGCTACTACAAAATCCAGTTTGCCTATGAGGATGTCTCTCCCTATAAGGTCTCCGTTAAGCTGGAGAACGCTACCGTAGAGCAGTCGGTCAACCAACTGCTGAAGAACACTCGGCTGCTTCTTGATGTGGATGGCCGCTTCTTGCAAATCTACAAGGCCGACCAAAAGGCCACCACTCGCGTTCTCTCCGGTATTGTGAAAGATGCCGAGGGAGAGCCGCTCGTGGGAGTCTCCATCTTGAATACCCAGAGCAAACAGGGCGTAGTGACCGATGCCAACGGACGCTTCCAGCTCGCCTTTGCCGGCAAGGAGGCCAACCTGCAGATCTCCTATATCGGTAAGAAGACCATCAACCAGAAAGCCCGCCGTGGCGAGTATCTGGTCATCGTGATGGAGGAGGATGAAAACCTCATCGAGGATGTGGTCATCACCGGTTACCAACAGATCAACCGCCGTTACCTCACCAGCGCCGTCTCCACTGTGACGATGGACGAACTGCAGGTGCCAGGAGCCACCAACCTCAGCCAGATGCTCGAAGGTAAGATTGCTGATATGACGCTTACCACCAACAGCGGTGAGATCAATGCCACTCCTCGTATCCGTATCCGCGGTACCTCCACCATCATCGGCAACCGCGAACCCCTTTGGGTGGTGGATGGAGTCATCGTGACCGACCCCGTCAACCTCTCTCCCGATGTGCTCAACGACCCTGACTATGTAAACCGCATCGGTAATGCCATCTCCGGCCTCAATCCTCAAGACATCGAACGCCTTGATGTGCTGAAGGATGCCGCAGCCACTGCCCTCTACGGTACCCGTGCCGCCAACGGTGTCATTGTGGTCACCACGAAGAAAGGACGTGTGGGTAAGCCCATCGTCTCTTACTCCGGTACCGCCACCTTCCGCCGACGTCCCCACTACACCGACTCCAAAATCAATCTGATGAACTCGCAGGAGCGCATCCAGTTCTCACAGGATCTGGTGGCCAACCACTACGTCTATCGCGAGGCTATGCCTCTGGTCGGTTATGAAAACGCCTTGACCAACTACTACAAAGGCAACTATACTACCGAACAGTTCCAAAGCGAGGTGGCTCGCATGCAGACCATGAATACCGACTGGTTTGACATCCTCACCCACAACTCCTTCTCGCACGACCATGCCGTCAGCGTGTCGGGCGGTTCGCAGGCCCTCCGATACTATGCCTCGGTAGGTTATACCGACGAGGATGATGTGATCAACAACACAAACAACCGCCGTTATACCGCCACCACTAAGCTCGACGTATCCCTCAACAAGAAACTGCAACTCTCCTTCTACCTCAACGGCTATGTATCAGAGAAGGAGTATGCCCAAACTGCAGTGTCACCCATCAACTACGCCTACAAGACCAGCCGTGCCATTCCCGCCTTCAATGCCGACGGCACCTATGCCTACTACAAGGTGATGGGTTATGATGGCTACCTCAACTATCATATCCTCAATGAGTTGGATAATAGTTACCAGAAGCAGAACAGCAACGGTATCACCGCTACAGCCAATCTCCGTTACACCATCAAGAGCTGGCTCAACGTCAATGCCGTCGTCTCTGGCAACATTGCCAACACCAATATGGAGGGTTATTGGGGCGAGAAGACTTATCATGTTGCCTATTATCGTCGCTCCGAGTATGGTGAGAAGGCTCCCTCAGAGAGCCTCTTCCCCTTCGGCGGTGAACTATCGACCAACGACACCCGCAGCAAGAACTACACAGCCCGTCTGCAGATGAACCTCAACCGTTACCTCGACAAGCAGGAGCATCACACGCTCAATGTGGCTTTAGGAACCGAGGCCCACTCCAACAACTACAACGGCTTCTCCTATACCCAGCGCGGCTATTATCCCGATCGCGGACGTATCTTCATTAAGGACATCAGTCCCGAGGAGTATCCCAACTACTACAAGCAGTGGGTGATGGGCAACGCCCCCTCCATTGCCGACTCGCGTACCAACCTCCTCTCGGTCTATGCCACCGCCTCTTATACTTTCAAGGACCTCTTCACCTTGAATGCCAATGCCCGTTACGACGGTTCCAACAAGTTCGGCTCACGGAGCAACGAGAAGTTTCTTCCCATCTGGTCCGTATCGGCCATGACCGATCTGAAGGCTGTCACAGGTCTGCGAGCCAAGTGGTTGGACAACCTCACGTTGAAGGCCTCTTATGGTGAACAGGGTAACATGCTCGACGGACAGATGCCGGTGCTCACGCTGAGTAAGGGCAGCTACAGCAGCTATTACGACGAGTATTACTCCAAGGTAGCAGGATTTGCCAATCCTGACCTGAAATGGGAGAAGACTCACTCCAGCAACTTCGGCTTGGAAGCCTCCCTTTTTGGCCGCCGACTCATGCTCGAAGGGGAATATTTCTACAAGAAGACCACCGATGCCTTCATGAACAAACCGATCTCCGATGTCAACGGTTTCGAGTCCTACGTGGTCAACTCCGGTACGGTCATCAACAAAGGTTACAGCATCAACGCTACCGCCGTACCCGTGAAGACGCGCAACTTCAACTGGATGCTCTCTGCCTCCCTCTCCAAAATCATGAACGAGATGCGTACTGCTCCGGGTAAGGATACCTACGAATTGGAGGACTTCCTCAACGGTACCGCCATTGTCAAGGGTCAGCCCATCGGCACCTTCTACTCCTATAAGTTCGTCGGCCTTAGTCCCGTGGATGGGGGTCCGCTGTTTGATGACTGGAGCGACCGCCGTGCTGAACTGGATGGTTTGAGCAAGTACGATACCTACACCAAGGTGCTTGTGGCTTCTGGCAAGCGCGAGCCCGACATGACCGGAAGCATTACCAATACCCTGAGCTACAAAGGGTGGCGCTTGGGCGTAACGCTCAACTACAGCCTCGGAGCCAAGACCCGCCTCTTCCGTATGATGGACGACTTCATCAACGGCTACTCTGCCGAGCTCAACGTCAACCGTGAGCTGCTCAATGCCTGGAAGAAGCCAGGCGATGAGCTCCACACCAATGTCCCTGCCATCATGGGTACCTCCTCCAGCGGCTACTACTATTACTACAGCCACTGGAGCAATGACTACGCCAGCTCTAACCCCATCATCGCCTCTTCAGCCTGGACGATGTATGACTATTCCGATCTGCGTGTCGTGAGTGCCGACTACCTGAAGGTAGCCTACGTGAGTCTCACCTACGAACTTCCTAAGAAGGTGCTCAACCACTTCAAGATCAACCGCTTGGCGGTAACCCTTGGAGCCACTAATCTCCACACTTTCTGCAGCGGCAAGCTCAAGGGACAGACCCCTACGCAAGGCGGATTCTCGGAGGTACAGCTCTCTGACACACCCACCTACACCGTAGGATTAAACTTGAATTTCTAATATGAACATCAAACAATACTATACAATGGTACGAAATATTTTCAACGGCATAACCCTACGCCACACAATCGGCTCTCTCGGTGCTGCTGCGTTGGTGCTCCTCTCCGGGTGTGGCGACTTCTTGGAGGAGTATTCGCAGGATAAGTATCGCGTCAGCTCCTATACTGACCTGGACGAGCTGCTCATTGGTGATGGCTACCTGCAGGTCAAGCCCTCCAAATATGCCACTAATTCACAGAATATCGGTCACTTCATTCACTTCCTGGCCGATGAGATAGAGGAGCAGAACAAGGGAAGAACTACCGCCTCGTCAGGTGTGGAGAATCGTCAGATCAAGAACGCCCTCTTCGGCTACTTCACTTGGCAGAAGCGGGTGGGGCAGAACGAGACTTTCACTGGTTTCAACACCGAAAACAAAACCTGGAAGGAGACCTACCGCCTCATCAATGTAACCAACAATATTCTCGAAACGGTGGATGGTGTACCGCAGCGCACCAACGAGGAGAAACAGGGAGCTGCCCGCGTGAAGGGTGAAGCCGCTTTCCTCCGTGCTGCCTACTACTTCTGGCTGACTAACCTCTATGGTAAGGCCTACAACCCCTCGACCGCAGCAACCGACTTGGCCGTACCCCTCAAGACGGAAGCTAAGGTGAACGATATCCTCTACAGCCGCAACAGTGTGCAGGAACTTTACGACTGTATCCTGGCCGACCTGGCCGTGGCTGAGCAATGCCTCAAGGATGTCCCCTCCACAGGGAGCATCTATCGTGCGGATATCCATGCCGTATGGCTGTTGGCCAGCCGTGTACACCTCTACATGCAGCATTGGGATGAAGCGGCTCGCTATGCCGGTCTGCTCATCGAGGCACGTCCCGAACTGGTGGATATGAATGGCCAAGTGATGAAACTCACCAAGGAGTCGCCCGAGGTCATCTTCTCCATGGGCGGTCATGAGATCCCCTGCAATATGGACTACAAGTACCAGAGCTTCCGTGTGGATAAGTCGCTTTACGATGCCTACTCCACCGATGACCTGCGCCGCACCCAGTGGTGGTGGACCTACGACAACTTCGTCGGTTACATCAAGGTGCCCGAAGGCACCAAGTACAGCAGCAGTTCCTACCCTCCCAGCAACAACCGCCACTATACCTATGTGTATAACAACGGTCTGCTCGATGTGTTGGCTCCCGTCTCTGACAAGTTCCTCTACCGTACCGCTGAAGCCTACCTCAATAAGGCAGAAGCAGAGGCCTGCCGCGGTCAGGAGGCTGCCGCCAAGGAGGCACTCTATGCTCTGCGCAGCCATCGTTACAAGTTGGGTACCGATTACACCACAGCCGCTACAGGCGATGAACTGATTCAGGAGATTCGTGAAGAGCGTCGCAAGGAGCTGGCTCTGGAAGGTCATCGCTGGTTCGACCTCCGTCGCTATGCCGTGTCACAGGTGGCCCCCTACTCTAAAGAGCTGGTTCACCGCTACACCTACTACACCGCCTACAACAAGGCCACCATGGTGGAGACCCGCGTCTTCACCCTTCCTGCCGGTGACCCTGCCTACACCCTGCCCATTCCGCAGGAAGTGCTGGAGTTCAACATCGGTATGCCCAACAACGAGCGTCCCGACCGCTCTTATACGGTGGAATGATGGTGATGTCTGACCCCATAGCAATAAACAGGATTTTATTTACTCCGTAAAATGAAAGAACAATGAAAATTCTCTCTATACTCTTTACATGTTCAGCACTCACCCTCCTCGCTGCCTCCTGTAGCGAGGAGGAGGAGCTGATCGCTGTGCCCGACACGCTCACCGATTGTTTTGCTCCAGCTGCAGACGCCAACGACCCCGAGTCGCAACTGCGGCGCGAGTTCTATGCTGCCGAGAAGAGCTTCCTGCTCTTCAATGATACCCTCCGTCATGAGCCCATTGGCACGGCTCCCGACGGATCTACCCAGTATTTTACCGAACTGCTTGACATTGACTACACCATTGGCAGTGACAAGAACATCGTTCATAAGAGCTACACTTACAGTTACCTGAAGAGCATCGAGGAGAAGCGTGCAGCTGTCAATCTGCTCAGGGAAAAGATTATCGCCCTGCTCCCCTCCACGATGCGTCCCTTCTCCTGGCTCCTTGTGGAAGGCATCTCTCCCAAAGGCGCTACGGAGACCTTAGCTGCGGTGAGCGGCCAGCGTTGCATTGCAGCAGCACTTGGCAGCTTTGAAACTGAAGCTGAGCAGAAGGCTGCGGTGGCTGGTGTGCTGGCCAAAGTGATAGGCAGCGGCGTGGAGGATAGTGCTTTGGATGCCTTCTATGCTATCTCGGCCGACAACTATGAGGGGTACAGCAGCTCATGCACCACTATGGAGAAGTATTGGGAACTCGGCTTTCTCGTGAAAGGCCTCAACTGGAACGGGGTGCCGACCAACAAGTATCTGCCTAACAAACAGCAGGATGTGGACTCCTTTATGCAGCTGGTACTCCAGTACAGTGCCACCGAAGTGGAGCAGCAGTTTGCCGGCTATCCCCTTGTCATCGAGAAGGCTGCCCTCATGCGGGAGGTGCTGGTGCAGATGGGTATCCATATATAAATAGGTGTATCCTATCTCATTTCATGACCATTGAATCATTTGGAATCATTAGAATTGACCTATGAAACAGTATATACAGATCAACAACTTACTGATGGCATGTCTGCTGCTCCTCGGTGCGGCAGCATGTAGCGATGACAAGGAACCGCTGCCCGTGGTGGAACCCGAGGCAAACGGCACTTTTGTGGATGAACGTGACGGCCACACCTATGACTGGGTGCGTATCGGCGGACTGGATTGGATGTGTAGCAATGCAGCTTTTGACCTCAACGATGAGGCCAACTGCAGTTTCTACGTTCCCTATAGTGACTGGGAAGAGAGCTATCCTGAGGATGTGATGTCGGAGAAATATGGTCTCCTCTATACCTATCAGGGTGCTTTGGATGCCGCACCCGAAGGGTGGCGTCTTCCCTCAGACGAAGATTGGCAGCAGTTGGAACGTGCCCTTGGCATGTCGGCCGCAGAGGCAGCCGGGATGGAGTGGCGCGGTGCCGGAGTGGCTTCCCTGCTGACACAGAGCGGAGAGGGTACCCGTCTGGGGCTTCAGTATGGTGGTTACTACACTTCCTACTTGGGTAGCTACGACCCCCACTACTGGTACCTCGGTGCCTACGGTTTCTACTGGACCTCTACACAGGATGAGAAGAAAGAGGGTGATTACTACATCTACCGTAAGATCTCTTATCACTCCAACAAAGTCTATCGCCAAAGCATGGAGCCTGCAGCCTACAAGCTGAGTGTACGCTATGTGCGCGATGCCCAGTAGGTATCCCCCTCTCTAAGAAAAGCAACGGGCAAGTCAACCTCTCGGGGTTGGCTTGCCCGTTTCGTTCATATCTCTTCTTAACGGATGGATAGGAACTGTTGTCTCTCCATCTCGGGATACTTCTCAATGGCATAACGTAGCATGGTGCGGGGTAGGGAGGCGGCACGAGGAAGTAGCCACTCCGTGAGTCGGTCGTTGTCGCGTTTGCCCGCTTCGCGTAACATCCATCCCACCGCTTTTTGCAGAAGGTCGTGCAGCGGACAGGGCTTCTGTAGGAAGAGGTCGGCCAGGGCAAAGGTGTCGTCCAGCTGGCCGTGGCGGATAAACTGCAGGGTGCTCACCATGCCGATGCGCTGTTCCCAAAGGCTTTTCCCGTGCCTTGCCAGGTCGTAGAGGAGCGTGCGCTTCTTATCCAAGAGCCAAGTGCCGAGCAATGGGTAGCAGCTCAAATCCACGAGGTCCCAGTTGTTGATGTAATCGGTGTGAGAGAGGTAGAAGTCAATACATTGTTGTTGCAGTGCCACATCCTTTTTGGCGTTGTTAAATCGTTCGATGAGGGTGAGCAGCGCAGCCATTCGTATTTCGTGGTAGGGGCTGGAAACACATCGTTCAAGTTCAGTCAAATCAGTCTCTCGCCACCATTGTTTCACTACACTGCGAGTAACCGGCATTTTAATGCCGAGGAAGCGGTCGCCCTCCCCGTACTCTCCTGGTCCGCACTTGAAAAAGCGCATCAGCGGTTCCACCTGCCGTTCGTTGGCCCGTGCCATCATTGCTTCATACATTTTCTCTGTTGCCATAACTTCTTTTGGGTATATTCGCCTGTTCATTATCCTCCTCTCTGCCTTGGGTCCTTTTTCGCCGTTATGCAGTAGATTAGGTGCAAATATAGAAAAATCATCCTATGTATAAGCAATTTTTCTGCATATCATATGATTAATGCTCCTTACTTACGGATCATAGTTTAATCTCTCATTGAACGGATATCCCCGTTTTGGGTGGGTGGATATCATCCGTTTTCAGTAAAGCTGGAACCAACGACCGCCAGTTTGCCTTGATTCCTGCCGCCTATTCCCGCTTGTTGGCACAGCAAGCTGCCGCCTCGGTAGC
>CAMGIP010000011.1 GCA_946056155.1 uncultured Mediterranea sp.
TGAATGAGTGAATGACTGAGTGTATGCTGAGCTGTGTGATACAGCCGGGTGAGCAGGTCACCGAGGGCTGGATTGAATCAGACCTCTCCGTGGGTGGTGTGGATGAAGCGGTGGCGGGCCTCTTTCATGCGGAAGAGGTTGACAACCATGAGCAGGAAGGACCAGGGGACGAGGCAGATGGCACGGCAGAGTCTCCAGGTCCAAAGGTGACGGGGAATGGCACAGGCCAAAGCGATGACCACTACAGCGAGGAGCACCCACCACTTCACGCTCCAAGCGGGCTGAAGCCAGGTGAGGAGCAGGGCAATGAGGGCTACGAAGCCGAGCAGGAGCACGCGGGAGAGGGAGGCTTGCTGATAGAGCTTGTCGCAGAAGTCCCACTTGCGGGCACGAAGGGCGGAGGGCAGCTGGGAGAGGAACTCGTGGAGACTGTCGTACTGGGCGGCTAACCAACGACGACGCTGGTTGTAGAAGCCGTTGACCTGCTGGATCTTCTCGTCACGGATGTAGGTGTGGGGAAGGTAGTGGATGAAGTAGCCGCGGTAGAGGAGCTTCATCTCCAAGACGCGGTCGAACCCTCCCACGGAGGTATTGGTGAGCATGAGCTCGCGGAACAGGGGGTAGCGGAAGGCCATGCCGGAACCGATGAGGGCGGAGGAGAGGCCGAGGACGTTGTGCCCGTGGCGGAAGATGGAGTTGTTGATCTCTTCGCTGACGGCATCGAGGTAGGCCATGTCGGTGTTGAGGTTCTTGGCTATCCGATGGGTCTGGACGGCATGGACATCGGGGTCGGCAAAGGCTTCGTTGACTTCACGCAGGTAGGTGGGGTCGATGAGGTTGTCGGCATCGACTACCAGGGCGAGGTCGTAACGGTCGGTGGGGAGGGTCTCCAGAGCGGCTTTGAGGGACTTGGTGTTGGTGCTCTTCTCAAAATCGACCCGGAGCACTTGGGCACCGAGCTGACGGAGCATCTCGTTGGTCTCGGGCTGCATGTGGTCGGAGATGACGACCACATCGTACTGCTCCTTGGGGTAGTCCTGGTTGAGGCAGTGCTCCACGGTGGTGCGGATGACACGGTCTTCGCGATAGGCGGCTATCAGCACGGCAAAACGATGGTATCGGGGCTCGGCCGTTCGGGGGCCCCTACCCTTGCCCTTCGCTGTGACCCGTGGACGGGGCAGGGACTTGAGGGAGGCTATACTATATATAAACAGGTAGGCCCCGTTGATGGCAAGGAGCACAAAGAGTAGCGTATCGAATAATGAGAGTAGGGTTATCATGATTTTGCAAATTTCTGTTCGCAAAAATACAAAAAATAGGGAGCATGGCAAATTTTTGCTCAAAAGATATTAAAGAAATATGCACCAAATGGGGCAAACTGCTAACTTTGTAATCATTCTTTAGACTAAACGGATACTCATGACACTGACCTATATTTATCACAGCGGATTTGCCCTGCAAACGGAGGGGGTGACGGTAGTGATGGACTACTGGAAGGATACGGCTCCCGATGGGAAGGGGTGGGTTCACCAGACGTTGCTGCCGGACTCGCAGCGGCTCTATGTGCTCTCTTCGCACTTCCATCCGGACCACTTCAACCGGGAGGTGCTCTCTTGGAGGGAGCAGCATCCGGACATCTGCTACCTCTTCTCGGCGGACATTGCTGCTCACCGGAGGGCTCCACGTGATGCGGCTCACTATCTGCATAAGGGGGAGGTGTATGAGGATGAACGGATCCGCGTGGAGGCGTTCGGCTCTACGGATGTGGGGGTGTCGTTCCTGATTGACGTGGATGGGGTGCGCCTCTTCCATGCGGGGGATCTGAACAACTGGCACTGGAGCGAGGAATCGACTCCGCAGGAGATCAAGAAGGCGGAGGGGGATTTCCTTGCGGAACTGAGGGATCTGAAACGGGTGGCTCCTCGGGTGGATGTGGCTTGCTTTCCGGTGGATAACCGGATGGGAAGGGATTACATGCGGGGGGCGCAACAGTTTGTAGATTGCATAAAAACTACTACCTTTGTGCCGATGCACTTCGGAGAGGAGTATGCGGGAGGCAATGCGTTCCAACCGATAGCGGAGGAGAGGGGATGCCGGTTCGTTGCTATCCACGAGAAGGGACAACGGATTGAGTTGAAGTGAAACAACAATATTGACGTGAAGTGAAACAACTGTATTGACGTGAAGTGAAACGACAGTACTGACGTGAAGTGAAACAACAATAAAGAGCGAAATATGAAAATGAAATGGATTTGGATGGCTATGGCCTGTCTGCTGGTGATGCCTATGGGTATCGGAGCACAGGAGAAGAACGATAGCAAGTATCTGGCTGGTGCAGTGCCGGAAGTGGAAGGACGAGTGGTCTTCAGCAAGGAGTATCACGTGCCGGGCATGTCTAAGGAGGAGATCTTCAACCGGGCACTGAACTGGATGCAGACGCGTCTGGCGAAACAACAGAACAACAGCCGGGTGGTACTGCAGGAGATGGAGAAGGGACAGATTGTGGGTCTGGATGATGAGTGGATTGTCTTTTCATCGACCGCTCTCTCCTTGGACCGCACGCGTATCCTCTGCCAGCTCTTCGTGAAGTGCGATGAGGAGAAGTGCCGCTTAGAGGTGACGAAGATGAGCTTTGTCTATCGCGAGGGTAAGGAGAAGTATCGGGCTGAGGAGTGGATTGTCGATAAGTATGCACTGAACAAGCGTCAGGACAAGCTGGTGCTGGGCTTGGCAAAATGGCGTCGGAAGACGGTGGATTTCGTGGATGAACTCTGCTTGGACCTGGCGGAGGGACTGAGCACGGCTTCCGTGGCTCCCCAACAGCAGGTGGCTGAGGCTGCTCCTACGGAGAAGGTGCCGGAGAAGAGTGTGGCCAACAGCGGGACGATGACCATCGTACAGAAGAACGCGGTTTCGGTTTCTACACCTGAACAGGCTCAAACGGTACAACCGACAACAGGGGTGCAAACCACACAAACGGCAAAAGCGGTACAGCCTGCTCAGGGAGTGCTACCTGCCCAAGGGGTGCAAACCACACAAACGGCAAAAGCAGGACAGCCTGCTCAGGGAGTGCAACCTGCTCAAGGGGTACAGCCTGCCCAAACAGTACAGCCTGCCCAGAAGGCTCCTCTGCCTGCTGGTAAGGTGCTGAATCCGGCCGAGGGCAAACTGGTGATTGTAATTGGTGAGGAGCCGTTCAACATGACCATGATGACGGCCAACCAGGGTGGCTCACTGGGTGTAGTGAAGGGAAAGCAGGTGGTCTTCACCATTCTCTCGCCGGACCAGCCGTACGAGCAGATGGAACGGGCAGAGACCTATGAGGTGCGCTTCTATCCCAACGGAAGCAAGGAGCCTTCGCTCACCTTCCGCTGCCGCAAGATGGAGGCTCCCGCTGCCATCGAGGGAATGCCTCGTACCTACATCGGTGAAATCTTGAAATGAGTGAAGTAAAAGGAGTAAAGGAGGGGAAGGGAGTAAAAGGAGGGAAGGAAGGGAAGGGAGTAAAAGGAGTGAAGGGAGTGAAGAAAGGGAAGGGAGTGAAGCATTAAACGTCCCCCCAAGGGACTTAATACTGACTATAACATTGGCAACTTATGGAAATCAAAAGTCTATTTTATCATTGCAATATCAATGTGACGAACCTGGAACGGAGCATTGCTTTCTATGAGCAGGCACTGGGACTGAAGGAGGTGAAGCGCAAGGAGGCGGCCGACGGCTCGTTTGTGCTGGTCTATCTCTCGGATGGCACTTCGCCGTTCCTGCTGGAACTGACGTGGCTCCGCGACCATCCGCAGGCGTACGAACTGGGTGAAAACGAGAGCCACCTCTGCTACCGTGTGGCGGGTGACTATGACGCTATCCGCGAATACCACAAGTCGCACGGATGGGTCTGCTTCGAGAATCATGACATGGGGCTCTACTTCATCAATGACCCCGACGATTATTGGATTGAAATTCTTCCCATGAAATGAGCATCGAAGAGGCTATGATGGGTGGCATCGTCTTCAAAGGAAAGAAGGAGCGCCCCAAAGAGGAGAAAAAGGTGAAGACGAAGGCGAAGAAGAAAACTTACATCACGGGACTGCACGGTTCGGGTGCGGCCAAGATGAAGGCGGAAATCCGACGCAAACGGGCCAACCGACCTTCGCAACGCAAAGGGTAACATGCCCCCTACCCTTATTCCCAGAGGAGTTGAGGGTATCTCATACATTCGCCCTGCAAGAACAGAAGCTGACCAACGGTGGTTTTTCGCTGGTGCTTCTGCACTTGCAGGGCGCACTGTTTCTGTTCCCTACCGGAGCAGGATAACCTCTCCTCTACTCCCGACTCACCGAGCAGTGAGTTTTCATCACCCTTTACGCGGGCAGGGCAGTAAGCTTACATCACCGGTACTCGGCCCAAGACTTGATGGCAAGGTCATCAAGATCCATCGTGCAGAAGGCGTTGATGAAGGCACTGGCCAAGCGAGCATTGGTGATCAGAGGGATATTGAGGTCAATGGCAGCACGACGAATCTTGTAGCCGTTGTCGAGCTCTCCGGCAGTGAGGTTCTTGGGGATGTTCACCACCATATCTATTTCCTTGCGATGGAGCATCTCCAGGGCCTGGGGTTGTCCCTCTTCACTGGGCCAATAGACGAGGGTATTCTCCACACCATTCTCGGTGAGGAACTTGCTGCTTCCGCCGGTGGCGAAGATCTTGTACCCCTTCTGCTGGAGCTGACGGGCGGCATCCAGCATCTCCACCTTCTGCTTAGGAGTACCCGTGGAGAGCAGAACGTTGCGTTGCGGAATGCGGTAGCCTACGGAGAGCATGGCCTTGAGGATGGCACAGGAGGTGTCGCTGCCAATACAGCCTACCTCACCCGTGGAGGCCATATCCACTCCGAGCACGGGGTCGGCCTTCTGCAGACGGTTGAAGGAGAACTGGCTGGCCTTGATGCCTACGTAGTCGAGGTCGAAGAGGTTCTTGTCGGGCTTCTGCACGGGCAGACCGAGCATGACGCGGGTGGCGAGCTCGATGAGGTTGATCTTGAGCACCTTGCTGACGAAGGGGAAGCTGCGGGAGGCACGGAGGTTGCACTCGATGACCTTGATGTCGTTGTCGCGGGCCAGGTACTGGATATTGAAGGGACCGGAGATCTTGAGCTCACGGGCTATCTCGCGACTGATGCGCTTGATGCGACGGACGGTCTCTACATAGAGCTTCTGCGGCGGGAACTGGATGGTGGCATCACCGGAGTGGACACCGGCGAACTCGATGTGCTCGCTGATGGCATAGGCGATAATCTCACCGTCGCGGGCCACGGCATCCATCTCTACCTCCTTGGCGTGCTCGATGAACTGGCTCACCACTACGGGGTGCTTCTGGGAGACGTTGGCGGCCAACTGGAGGAAGCGCTCCAGCTCTTCCTGGTTGGAGCAGACATTCATGGCGGCACCACTCAGCACGTAGGAGGGACGGACGAGAACGGGGAAGCCGACCTTTGAGACGAACCGGTTGATGTCGTCCATCGAGGTGAGGGCGCTCCACTCGGGCTGATCGACTCCGATGCGGTCGAGCATGGCGGAGAACTTGTCGCGGTCTTCGGCATTGTCGATGCTCTGGGCACTGGTGCCGAGGATGGGTACGTTCTGGGCATCGAGACGCATGGCCAGGTTGTTGGGAATCTGTCCGCCGGTGGAGACGATGACACCGTGGGGTTGCTCCAGCTCGAGCACATCCATCACGCGCTCAAAGGTGAGCTCATCGAAATAGAGGCGGTCGCACATGTCATAGTCGGTGGAGACGGTCTCGGGGTTGTAGTTGATCATGACGCTGCGGTATCCCTCCTTGCGGATGGTGTTGAGGGCCTGCACTCCGCACCAGTCGAACTCTACGCTGGAGCCGATGCGGTAGGCACCGGAACCGAGCACAACGATGCTCTTGTGGTCGCCGGTGTACTGCACATCGTTCTCCTCGCCACTGTAGGTGAGGTAGAGGTAGTTGGTCTGGGCAGGGTATTCGGCAGCCAGGGTATCGATCTGCTTCACCACAGGGAGGATGGCACGGCTCTGACGATGGAGGCGGACAGTGAGTGCTCCCTCTTCGAGGTCACCGTCATAACCGATGGCACGGGCCACCTGGAAATCGCTGAAGCCTTGCACCTTGGCCTTGCGGAGGAGGGCATCGGGCAGGTCGCTCAACTGCCGGTGGTTGGCTCCCCACTGCTCCAGCTCCTTGCTGGTGCGCATGATGTTCATCAGCTTCTCCAGGAACCAGCGGTCTATCTTGGTGAGCTCGTGCACCTGATCGACGGTATAGCCGGCACGGAAGGCTTTGGAGATGACGAAGATACGCTTGTCGGTGGGTTCGCGCAATGCCTTGTCTATATCGGGAATGACCAGCTCCTTGTTCTCCACAAAGCCGTGCATACCCTGACCTATCATGCGGAGGCCCTTCTGGATGGCCTCTTCAAAGGTGCGGCCAATGGCCATCACCTCACCGACCGACTTCATGCTGGAGCCGAGCTCTTTATCTACACCGTGAAACTTGCCCAGGTCCCAGCGGGGAATCTTGCAGACCACGTAGTCGAGGGCTGGCTCAAAGAAGGCACTGGTGGTTTTGGTCACGGAGTTCTTCAACTCGAAGAGGCCGTAGCCGAGGCCGAGCTTGGCGGCCACAAAGGCCAAGGGGTAACCGGTGGCTTTGGAGGCAAGGGCCGAAGAGCGGCTCAGGCGGGCATTGACCTCGATGACGCGATAATCCTCACTCAGGGGGTCGTAGGCATACTGCACATTGCACTCGCCCACGATGCCCACGTGGCGGATGATGCGGATGGCCAGCTCACGGAGCTTATGGTAGTCGGTGTTGCTCAAGGTCTGTGAGGGGGCAATGACGATGCTCTCGCCGGTATGGATGCCGAGCGGGTCGAAGTTCTCCATGTTGCAGACCGTGATGCAGTTGTCGTAGCGGTCGCGCACCACCTCATACTCCACCTCTTTCCAGCCACGGAGCGACTTCTCCACCAGCACCTGCGGAGAGAAGCTGAAGGCTTTCTCGACCAGCACGTTGAGCTGCTCCTCGTTGTCGCAGAAGCCACTGCCCAGTCCGCCGAGTGCGTATGCGGCACGCACAATCACGGGATAGCCCAATTCGGCCGCTGCCCGGCGTGCATCTTCTGCGTTCTCCACAGCCTCGCTCTTGATGGTCTTGACGTTGATCTCGTTCAGCCGCTCCACGAAGAGCTCGCGGTCTTCCGTATCAATGATGGCCTGTACGGGGGTGCCCAGCACCTCCACACCATACTTCTCCAAGATACCCTCCTTATAGAGTGCCACACCACAGTTGAGTGCGGTCTGTCCGCCGAAGGCCAGCATGATGCCGTCCGGTCGTTCCTTGGCGATGACCTTCTCCACGAAGTAGGGAGTGACCGGCAGGAAATAGATTTGGTCCGCCACCCCTTCCGATGTCTGCACTGTCGCGATATTCGGATTGATCAATACCGTTTCGATACCCTCTTCGCGCAATGCCTTGAGGGCTTGTGAGCCAGAGTAGTCAAACTCGCCAGCTTCACCTATTTTGAGTGCGCCTGATCCAAGCAGCAGCACTTTCTTTATCTTATCGTTCATAATTCATCTGTTTATGTCTTCTTTTTATATCATCCCCACAAACTCGTCAAAGAGAAACTCTGTGTCCGTGGGTCCCGAGCATGCCTCCGGGTGGAACTGTGCCGAGAACCAAGGGTTCTGTTTGTGTCGGATGCCCTCATTCGAGCCATCATTCATATTGATGAAGAGCGGTTCCCAGTCGGCACCGAGTGTCGTGTTATCGACGGCATAGCCATGGTTCTGGCTGGTGATGAAGCAACGGTTGGTACCCACCATGCGTACCGGCTGGTTGTGGCTGCGATGTCCATACTTCAACTTGTAGATGGTGGCTCCTCCTGCTTTGGAGAGCAGCTGGTTGCCCATGCAGATGCCAAAGATGGGCAGGTGCGGATTGCTCATTGCCTGACGGATATGGAGCACGGCTGCTTCGCAGGTGTCTGGGTCGCCCGGACCGTTGGAGATGAAGAGACCATCGAACTGCAGCGGGTTGAAGTCGTAGTTCCACGGCACGCGGATGACCGCCACACCTCGGCGGATGAGACAGCGGAGGATATTGCTCTTCACCCCACAATCGACCAACAGCACCCGTTTGCGACCGTCAGCCAGCGCCATCACCTCCCGGTCGATTTGCTCAGCGGGAGTATCTATGGGCAGCGTCATCCCCCGGTCGCCCGCATAGAGATGTATCGACTTGCAGGAGACGCGATCCACATAGTTGATATCTGCATAGTTGGCTGCAGCCGTGGTCGGTTGATTGTCGGGACATGGTCCGGCAGGTTGTTGGGCAGATTGTTCCGTAGAAGCAGTGCACCCCTCCATCTCGATGCGTCCCATCATCACCCCATGTTCGCGTAACACCTTCGTGAGGCGTCTCGTATCGATGCCCGTGATGCCGGGCACCTTCTCCCGTTGGAGCCAGGAGGCCAAGCTCTCCACCCCGTTCCAGTGGCAGTAGCACTCCGAATAGTCACTCACGATGATGGCCTCCGCATAGATACGGTCGCTCTCCATGAAGAGGGGCAATCCGTTGGGAGCAAAGGTAAAGGGAGGTACCCCGTAGTTGCCTACCAAGGGATAGGTAAGCGTCATCAGCTGACCCGCGTAAGAGGGGTCTGTCAAGCTCTCCGGGTAGCCCGACATGGCCGTATTGAAGACCACTTCACCAGCTACCGGCTTCTCATAACCAAACGACCAGCCACTGAATCGGCTTCCGTCGTCGAGAATCAATGTTGCTTTTCTCATTCTTCTATATATATGTATTTGTTTCTTTTACTTCTGTTTCGCAGTGAGGCCGCATCTCTCAGTCCATGCTTCAACTCGTCAACTGGTCAGCCCATCAGCTCGTGGGTTCGTCTGCCGACCTCTCCTCGTTACCCTGCGAAAGACCAAGGGCAGATCCAATCCTGTTCAGAACTGGTAGTTCTGCTCGATGTAATTGATGAAAGCCTGGTTGAGCAGTTTCACGCCACCGGGTGTGGGATAGTCGCCACTGAAGTACCAGTCGCCCGGATGGTTGGGGCACGCCTCATGAAGTCCCTCCAAGGGCTGATAGACAATCTGCACCTTCGCCTTCGTATCGGGAGGTGTCAGCAGTTCCACCATCTTGGCTGAAATCTCCTCATCGGTGAAGGGGGCATAGATCTCCTTGACATAGTTGACCATCTGCTCTTTGGGCAGGTCCACCTGTGCCTTCGACTTGCGGTAGGCGGCTGCGATGACGTCACGCATATCCCGCTCCATCAGCAGTTCGATAGCCGCCTTGAATGCGATGAACTCGTTCATGCGGGCCATGTCGATGCCGTAGTAGTCGGGGTAGCGCACCTGCGGGGAGGAGCTCACAATCACTATCTTCTTAGGTCCGAGGCGGTCGAGGATACCGATGATGCTCTGCTTGAGGGTGGTGCCTCGCACGATACTGTCATCGATGATGACCAGGTTGTCCACTCCCGGTTGCAGGCTTCCATAGGTGATGTCATAGACGTGTGCGGCCAGGTCGTTGCGGCTGTTGCCCTCTGCAATGAAGGTACGAAGCTTGATGTCCTTGATGGCCACCTTCTCGCTCCGTACACGGCGAGAGAGGATGCGCTCCAGCTCCTCATGGCTCGGGTTATGGCCGAGAGCCGCTATCTGCTGCACCTTCTCTTCGTTAAGGTAGTTGTCCAGTCCCTGAAGCATCCCGTAGAAGGCCACCTCGGCCGTGTTGGGGATGAAAGAGAAGACCGTATGGTCGATGTCGCCATCCACTGCCTTGAGGATGCTCGGCACCAGCTTCTCGCCCAGCAGTTTGCGTTCGCGATAGATATCCACATCGCTGCCCCGGCTGAAGTAGATCCGTTCGAAGGAGCAAGGCTTGAGTTCACGAGGCTTGTTGATCAGCTGCGTGCGCACCTTGCCGGCCTTGCTGATGAGCACCGACTGTCCAGGCAGCAGCTCGCGGATGTCGGAAACCTGCACGTTGAAGGCGGTCTGAATGACCGGGCGTTCGCTGGCCAGCACCACTACCTCATCGTCCTGATACCAGAAGGCAGGTCGTATGCCCCAGGGGTCACGGATGGCAAAGCTCTCTCCGCTGCCCGTCACTCCACACATCACGTAGCCACCGTCCCACTCCTTACTGCTCGTGCGCAACACGTTGGCCAGGTCGATATGCTCCTCGATGTAGTGCGTCACCTCCATCCCAGTGAGTCCCTCTGCCTCTGCCATGTTGAAGAGCCTTTCTGCTTCACGGTCGAGGCGATGACCCACCTGTTCCAGCATGATGTAGGTATCGGCATACTTGCGCGGATGCTGTCCGATGGCTGTGATGCGGGCAAAGATCTCATCCACGTTGGTCAGGTTGAAGTTGCCGCAGAGAGCCAGGTTCTTCGCCCGCCAGTTGTTGCGACGGAGGAAGGGGTGGATATACTGCAGTCCGCTCTTTCCCGTGGTGGAGTAGCGC
Organism: uncultured Mediterranea sp.; assembly: GCA_946056155.1. GTDB lineage: Bacteria > Bacteroidota > Bacteroidia > Bacteroidales > Bacteroidaceae > Bacteroides. The sequence continues at coordinate 10,531 of CAMGIP010000011.1, forward strand.
AGGTGTCCCATATAGACCTCACCCGCAAAGGGGAGGCAACGCTTGGCATAGTTGGCATCGTGCAGCTGCTCTTGCGTCAGGTCACGGAAGTGGCTCTGCACCGTACCGAAAATCTCGGTGATGGCACCCGATCCCAAGGCACGCTCACGAAACATATACTCCTCACCGGGGTTGGCCTCCAGTTTCACACAGGCCAGTCCGGCCCCCTCCTGGCCCCGGTTGTGCTGCTTCTCCATGAGCAGGTAGAGTTTATTAAGCCCATACATCCAGGTGCCGTATTTCTCCTGGTAATACTCCAAAGGTTTGAGCAGGCGTATCATCGCCACCCCACATTCATGCTTTAAAGGTTCCATACTGATATGATGATATGATGATTTGCTGTTGGTTATTTACGAAAGGGGACAAAAAAAATCCCCCGCAGACGCGAATGGAAAACATCGCCGGGGAGAAAACAGGTAGGAAAACAAAATAGAACGGGAAACGGGAAAGATGCGAAAAAGATAAAGACGGGAAAACGCAAAGGGAAAGAAGGGAAAGAAGGGAAAAAGGGAAAAACGGACCACCAGACGACGGACTCTGCTCTTTCCACTGCATCAATCGTCTGGGCTGCTCCTGCATACGGAGTTCGATGCGTTTATCGCTTTCTTGCTTCCTGTTCACGTGGTTCTTTGTTGATTTCGGCTGCAAAGATACATATTCTCTTCCACATAAAGACAATGATTTGGGCAATAATTTATCAAAAAGACTAAAAAAATTTGGGTTAATAGCAAAAAGAAAGCAGAAAGAAAAAATTCTTCTCAAAAGGTCAAATTAATAAATTATAAGCTATCGGCGTGATTCTGCTTTTAATTTATTAATAAACCGAGGAATTTTACCTATCAATTGTCACATTCCACTCGGTTCAGCAGATTTCTATACAAATAAGAGAGAAAGATAATGTGTCAATTTGCAATCTATATTCTATCTTTGCAGCGCATTTTGATACAGAAAATAGGTATTTATAGTTTTAAAAGTAACCTACGAAGATGGAAAGAGAACTTTTTAGCAACAAAAGAAAAACAGAGTCTATCCATAGGATACCGGAACGTACGGGACTCTATGACGCAGCGAATGAACACGACGCTTGTGGCGTGGGTATGATTGTCAACATCAAGGGCGGCAAGTCACACGAACTGGTGGAGGCTGCTCTGAAGGTATTGGAGAATATGCGCCACAGAGGTGCAGAGGGTGCGGATAACAAAACGGGTGACGGAGCGGGCATCATGCTGCAGATTCCTCACGAGTTTATCCTCTTGCAGGGCATACCGGTGCCCGAAAAGGGACGGTATGGTACGGGACTGCTTTTCTTACCGAAGCATGAGAAGGACCAGCAGGAGATTCTCAGCATCATCATTGAGGAGATTGAACGGGAGGGACTCACGCTGATGCACCTGCGCAACGTGCCTACCTGTCCTGAGATTCTGGGGGAGTCGGCCTTGGCGGCCGAACCGGACATCAAACAGATTTTTGTTACGGGATTTACGGAAAGCGACACTGCTGAACGTAAACTCTATATTATAAGGAAAAGGATCGAGAATAAGGTGCGACGTTCAAACATCAGCACACGCAACGATTTCTACATCGTGTCGCTCTCAACCAAGAGCATCGTCTATAAGGGTATGCTCTCGTCGATGCAGCTTCGCAACTATTTCCCCGACCTGACCAACAGCTACTTCACGAGCGGACTGGCACTGGTGCACAGCCGATTCAGTACGAACACCTTCCCCACTTGGGGTCTGGCTCAGCCGTTCCGCCTGCTGGCTCACAACGGTGAGATCAACACCATCCGGGGCAACCGCGGATGGATGGAGGCACGTGAAAGCGTGCTCTCTACTCCTACCTTGGGCGATATCAGGGAGCTGAAGCCTATCGTACAGCCGGGCATGAGCGATAGTGCATCGCTGGACAATGTGCTGGAGTTTCTCGTGATGTCGGGCATGAGCTTGCCGCACGCTATGGCCATGCTGGTGCCGGAGTCGTTCAACGAGAAGAACCCCATCAGCGAGGAGCTGAAGGCGTTCTACGAATACCACTCTATCTTGATGGAGCCGTGGGATGGACCGGCTGCTCTGCTCTTCAGTGACGGACGCTATGCGGGAGGTATGCTGGACCGCAACGGTCTGCGTCCGGCTCGCTACCTCATCACGAAGAATGATACAATGGTGGTGGCCAGCGAAGTGGGTGTGATGGACTTTGAACCGGCTGACATCAAGGAGAAGGGACGCCTGCAACCGGGCAAGATTCTTCTGGTGGATACGCAGGAGGGGAAGATCTACTACGACGGTGAGCTGAAACGACAGCTGGCCGAGGCTAAACCTTACCGCTCTTGGCTGGCAGCCAACCGCATTGAGCTGGACGAACTGAAGAGCGGACGTAAGGTGCCCCACACTGTGCCCTACTACGAGGCGATGCTCCGTTCGTTCGGATTCACCAAGGAGGATGTGGAGAAGATTATCATCCCGATGGCTCAGAATGGTGCCGAACCGGTGAGTGCCATGGGTAACGATACACCACTGGCGGTACTGAGCGACAAACCGCAACTGCTCTATAACTATTTCCGCCAGCAGTTTGCACAGGTGACCAACCCGCCCATCGACCCGATTCGTGAGGAGCTGGTGATGTCGCTCACGGAGTATATCGGGGCTGTGGGTATGAATATCCTGACGCCCAACGAGAGCCACTGTAAGATGGTGCGCCTCAACCACCCCATCCTGACCAATACGCAACTGGACCTGCTCTGCAACATCCGCTACAAGGGCTTTAAGACGGTGAAGTTGCCGATGCTCTTCGATGCTTCACGCGGAAGGGCTGCCCTGCAGGAGGCACTGAGCGAACTGTGCCGCAAGGCGGAAGAGTCTGTCAACGAGGGGGTTAACTATATCGTACTGACCGACCGCGACATCGATACGGAACATGCGGCTATCCCGTCGCTCCTGGCTGTGAGTGCGGTACACCACCACCTGATTTCGGTGGGTAAGCGTGTGCAGACGGCACTCGTGGTGGAGAGTGGTGAGATCCGTGAGGTGATGCACGCGGCTCTGCTGCTTGGCTTCGGTGCCAGTGCCCTCTGTCCCTACATGGCCTTTGCTGTGCTGGACAACCTGGTGTCGAGACGCGAACTGCAGCTGGACTATGCTACGGCTGAAAAGAACTATATCAAGGCGATCTGCAAGGGACTCTTCAAGATCATGAGTAAGATGGGTATCAGCACCATCCGCTCCTACCGTGGTGCGAAGATCTTCGAGGCAGTGGGTCTGAGCGAGGAGCTGAGCAATGCCTACTTCGGCGGACTGAAATCGTCAATCGGAGGTATCCGTCTGGATGAGGTGGCTCACGATGCCATTGCCATGCACGATGAGGGATTGGAGGCCTTCTTGGCTGCCAAACGCCGGGAGAGTGAGGCTGCCCAGGGAGGATCGGCCGCTGGAATGGCTGCTACTGCCGAGCAGGCTCCGTTGCTGCCCAACCGTGGTCTGTATGCCTTCCGCAAGGATGGGGAGGCACACGCTTGGAACCCGGAGACCATCAGTACGCTGCAGCTGGCTACCCGACTGGGCAGCTACAAGAAGTTCAAGGAGTTTACCCAGCTGGTGGATGCCAAGGAGAAGCCTATCTTCTTGCGCGACTTCCTCGACTTCAAGAAGAACCCGATAGCTATTGAACGGGTGGAACCGGTGGAGCAGATTGTTCGTCGCTTCGTGACGGGGGCCATGTCGTTCGGTGCCATCAGCCAGGAGGCGCACGAGGCGATAGCCATCGCTATGAACCAGCTGCACGGACGTAGCAATACGGGTGAAGGGGGTGAAGACAGTGCCCGCTTCCATACGCCAATGCGGAGTGCCATCAAGCAGGTGGCTTCGGGACGATTCGGTGTGACGACTGAATATTTGGTGAATGCTGACGAGATACAGATCAAGATTGCTCAGGGTGCCAAGCCGGGTGAAGGCGGACAGCTGCCGGGATTCAAGGTGGATCAGGTGATTGCACGCACGCGTCACTCGATACCGGGCATCTCGCTCATCTCTCCTCCGCCCCACCACGACATCTACTCGATCGAGGACTTGGCTCAGCTGATTTTCGACCTGAAGAATGTGAACCCGAAGGCTAAGATCAGCGTGAAGCTGGTGGCCGAGAGTGGTGTGGGTACGATTGCTGCTGGTGTGGCTAAGGCGAAAGCTGACCTGATTGTCATCTCGGGTGCCGAAGGGGGTACGGGTGCTTCACCGGCCAGCTCCATCCGCTATGCAGGTATCTCACCGGAGATTGGTCTGAGCGAAACGCAACAGACGCTGGTGCTGAATGGTCTGCGTGGGCAGGTGATGCTGCAGGTGGATGGCCAGCTCAAGACGGGCCGAGACGTGGTGCTGATGGCAATGCTGGGTGCCGAGGAGTTTGGTTTTGCTACAGCGGCACTGATTGTGCTGGGTTGTGTGATGATGCGTAAGTGTAACCAGAACACCTGTCCGGTGGGTGTAGCTACCCAGAACCCGGAACTGCGTAAACGGTTCCTCGGACGGAGTGAGTATCTGGTCAACTACTTCACCTTCTTGGCTCAGGAGGTACGTGAATATCTTGCCGAGATGGGTGTGGAGAAGCTGGATGATATCATCGGACGTACGGATCTGTTGGTGCGCAAAGCAGATGATGGGGTGACGAAGCACAGCCTCATCCGCTTTGACAAGTTGCTGACCCGCATCCCGGGAGAGGCGGCTATCCATCATGTCATCGACCAGCAGCATGGCATTGACCATGTGAAGGATGTGGAGATTCTGACAGCTGCTGCGGCTACCCTCGATAGCCAACGGGAGATGTCGCTCGAATATACGATTGCCAATACGGACCGTGCCGTGGGGGCCATGCTCTCGGGTGCTGTGGCTGCTAAGTATGGTGCACAGGGATTGCCGGAACATACGCTGAACATCAAGTTCAAAGGTTCGGCCGGACAGAGTTTCGGTGCCTTCCTGATGCCGGGCATCAACTTCAAACTGGAGGGTGAGGCCAACGACTACTTGGGCAAGGGACTGAGCGGTGGACGCATCGCGGTAATGCCTCCGGTACGAAGCAACTTTGAGGCGGAAAAGAATACCATTGCGGGCAACACTATCCTGTATGGGGCTACCTCGGGTGAGGTCTATATCAACGGTCGCGTGGGCGAACGTTTTGCAGTACGCAACTCGGGTGCCATTGCGGTTGTAGAGGGTGTGGGCGACCACTGCTGTGAGTATATGACCGGTGGACGGGTGGTAGTGCTCGGTGAGACGGGACGCAACTTTGCCGCAGGTATGTCGGGTGGTGTGGCTTATGTCTGGAACCGAGAGGGCAACTTCGACTACTTCTGCAACATGGAGATGGTGGAGCTGTCGCTCATTGAGGAGGCTTCCTACCGCAAGGAGCTGCATGAGTTGATTCGTCAGCACTACCTCTATACGGGCTCGAAGCTGGCTCGCACCATGCTGGACGACTGGAACCGCTACGTGGAGGAGTTTATCCAGGTAGTGCCCATCGAGTACAAGAAGGTGCTGCAGGAGGAGCAGATGCGTAAACTGCAACAGAAGATTGCGGATATGCAGCGTGACTACTGATTTATATTCATATACCAACAACCTTTAAAACATTATTTCGCTATGGGTGATCCTAAAGCATTTCTCAATATTCCCCGCCAAGAGGCTGGGTACCGTCCGATACACGAACGTATCACTGACTTCACACAGGTGGAGCAGACCCTCAACAGCCACGAACGGAAGTTGCAGGCTTCACGCTGCATGGATTGTGGCGTACCGTTCTGCCACTGGGCTTGTCCCCTAGGCAACAAAGATCCGGAATTTCAGGATGCGCTCTACAAGGGCAAGTGGCAGGAGGCTTTCCGTATCCTGATGCAGACCAACGACTTTCCGGAATTTACGGGACGTATCTGTCCTGCACTCTGCGAAAAGTCGTGCGTGCTGAAACTCTCGTGCGACGAACCGGTGACTATCCGCGAGAACGAAGCGGCCATTGCGGAAGCGGCTTTCCGCGAGGGATATATCCAACCTATCTCTCCCGTACGCAACGGCAAGCGGGTGGCCGTCATCGGAGCTGGTCCTGCTGGACTGAGCACAGCAGTACGCCTCAATGCCAAAGGGTATGAGGTGACCATCTTCGACAGCAAGCCTCATCCGGGTGGGCTGCTCCGTTACGGTATTCCGAACTTCAAACTGGACAAGGGGGTCATCGACCGTCGCATGAAGATCCTGGAGGCGGAGGGTATCCACTTTGAGATGGGTGTCACGGTGGATGTGACGCAACTGCCGGCCGGCTTTGATGCCTATGCCATCTGCACCGGTACACCTACGGCACGTGACCTCCCCATCCCGGGACGTGACCTCAAGGGGATCTACTTTGCTCTGGAGATGCTCTCGCAACAGAACCGCATCCTCGATGGAGAGACCTTCCCGAAGGAGGCACTGGTGAATGCCAAGGGGAAGAAGGTGCTGGTCATCGGTGGTGGTGACACGGGTAGCGACTGTATCGGTACGAGCATCCGACAGGGTGCGGTGAGCGTGACGCAGATTGAGATTATGCCCCAACCGCCCGTAGGGCACAATCCGGCTACTCCCTGGCCGCAATGGCCTGTGGTGCTGAAGACTACCTCCAGCCATGAAGAGGGATGTACCCGACGCTGGAGCCTGGCCTCGAACCACTTCATCGGCAAGAACGGCAAGGTGACCGGAGTAGAGGTGGAAGAGGTGGAGTGGCTGCCCAATCCCGATGGCGGACGACCCGTGATGAAGCCCACCGGCAAGAAGGAGATTATCGAGGCGGACATGGTACTGCTGGCCATGGGATTCCTCAAACCGCAACAGCCGCAGTTCCCGGAGCATGTCTTCGTGGCTGGTGATGCGGCCAACGGAGCAAGCCTCGTGGTGCGTGCCTTGGCGCACGGACGCAAGGTAGCGCAACAGATTGATGACTATCTCAGCAAAAAATGAACAAAAACTTATCCATCAACCCATAAAACTGGAATTGTATGTGCGGAATAGCAGGTATATTCAATATCAAGGAGCAGACTCCTGAAATAAGAAAGAAGGCCTTGAAAATGGCCCAAAAAATTCGTCACCGTGGTCCCGACTGGAGCGGAATCTATGAGGGGGGATCGGCTGTACTGGCCCATGAGCGTCTCTCTATCGTCGATCCACAGTCGGGCGGACAACCGCTCTTCTCTCCAGACCGGAAACAGGTGCTGGCAGTGAACGGTGAGATCTACAATCATCGCGATATCCGTGCCCGCTATGCCGGCAAGTACCAGTTTCAGACAGGTAGCGACTGTGAGGTGATTCTCCCGCTGTGGCGTGAGAAGGGGGTGGATCTCCTGGAGGAGCTGAGCGGCATCTTTGCCTTTGCTCTCTACGATGAGGAGCGCGATGAGTACCTGATTGCGCGTGACCCGATAGGCGTGATTCCACTCTATATCGGACGCGACAAGGAGGGACGGGTCTATTTCGGCAGTGAGCTGAAGGCACTTGAAGGGTTCTGCGATGAGTATGAGCCGTTCCTGCCGGGACACTACTACTGGAGCAAAGAGGGGAAGATGACTCGATGGTATCAGCGTGACTGGATGGAGTATGAGGCCGTGAAGGATAACTACACACCTGCAGCAGACCGCAACCATGCCATGGCGACGGAAGATCCGGCGGCTCATGCTGCTCAGGTGAAGGCTGTGCACGATGCACTGGAGTCGGCCGTACAGCGTCAGCTGATGAGTGACGTGCCCTATGGGGTACTGCTTTCGGGTGGCCTGGACTCATCGGTCATCTCGGCCATTGCGAAGAAGTTCTCAGCCAAGCGTATCGAAACTGACGGAAAGTGTGATGCTTGGTGGCCACAGTTGCACTCCTTTGCTGTAGGTCTGAAGGGGGCACCTGACCTCATCAAGGCACGTGAAGTGGCGGAATATATCGGCACGGTGCACCACGAAATCAACTATACCATTCAGGAGGGATTGGATGCCATCCGTGATGTCATCTATTTCATTGAGACTTACGATGTGACCACGGTGCGTGCCTCTACACCGATGTATCTGCTGGCACGTGTCATCAAGAGCATGGGTATCAAGATGGTGCTTAGCGGTGAGGGAGCGGACGAAGTGTTTGGCGGTTACCTCTACTTCCACAAGGCGCCCACGCCACAAGCGTTTCATGAGGAGACGGTGCGCAAGCTCTCGAAGCTCCACCTCTACGACTGTCTGCGTGCCAACAAGAGTCTGTCGGCTTGGGGTGTGGAGGGGCGTGTGCCCTTCCTCGACAAGGAGTTTCTGGATGTGGCCATGCGCCTCAATCCTGCCACGAAGATGTGTCCAGGAAAGGAGATCGAGAAGAAGGTGGTGCGCGAAGCTTTCTGCGATATGCTGCCTGCGAGCGTGGCATGGCGTCAGAAGGAGCAGTTCAGCGACGGTGTGGGCTACTCCTGGATTGACACGCTGAAGGCGATGACTGCGGCTGCCGTGAGCGATGAGCAGATGGCCCATGCGGCCGAACGCTTCCCCATCAATCCGCCGATGAACAAGGAGGAGTACTACTACCGCTCTATCTTCGAAGAACATTTCCCCAGCGAGAGTGCTGCCCGCAGTGTACCGAGTGTGCCGAGTGTGGCCTGCTCTACGGCTGAGGCATTGGCCTGGGATGCTTCGTTCCAGGGCAAGAACGACCCGAGTGGCCGTGCCGTAGCGGGTGTACACGTTGAGGCGTACGAATGATTCCAGTTTCCCCTTGAGTCATTGACATAGATACAGGATTCCCTCAAACAGAGAAGTATCACGCTTACTCTGTTTGAGGGAATTCCTTTATTCCAGAAAGGCAACGGGACATAAACCTTTCATACGGACCGTTACACAGCCTCACTCTGGATGCCCCTATTCCTCATTTGATTCTTTTCCTCAGAATCTTTAAACCGTTTCTTTTCCTCAGAATCTTTAAACCAAATCTGTCATTTGGAAGTTATGCGCTAACATACAATCTATTGGCCGTCTGCTCAAAAACAGAAGTTATTATCATCATAACGCTGATGCCTGATTTGGAATTAACCGATAATGTCAGGCCTTACCTCCTTCTGTAAAGTACATACGAACTGCGAGGCATCAGTGTGCCCTGAATCACGCCACGACGTACGCGGAACTCCACGCCATGCACCTTATCTATGTACCGGCCAGAGGGCAGTGTCGTTTCGAGTGAAGTGGTGATGGCTTTGTCGGTTATGTTCACCAGTACGGCACCCTTTCTGCCACGGTTCACCGCAATGATGCTCTTATCCTCATTGAGTGAGATGCTCTCGGGTTCAGCCAGCATATCCTTGCGGAACTTGTTCACGGCTGCCACTTCGGGATGGAAAAACTCATCATCACCCCGAACTCCTACGATATTGTTGCCCCATACATTCTCGGGTGAGGAGCCATTGGGACGGGAGTAGAAGAGGGGCTGGCCATACTTACGGGCGGTAAGGAAGGCCCAAGCCTGACGGATGCGGTCCTTGGGGATGCCGGCCGACTCATGGGCATTGCAGTAGGTATCGTGGCTCTCCACCCAGGTAACCAAGTGCGCGGGATCCACTTTGTGACACCAGTTGTCAAAGTTATCTGCTCCCCAGTTCTGAGCCTGCAGGATGTTGCGAAGCACATGACCGTAGGAGCTGGCAGTCAGGTCGAAGTAGTTACCATACTCCTCCTCTTTCACGTTCTTGTCCTGAAGCACCTCACCGTAGATGAAGAGGCCCTCTTCGGGTTTGGTCAGCATCAATCCCTTCACCGGTTTCATACCCATAGCCACGAGCCAGAAGTCGTTCTGCTTCGACTTGGGGTCGCGCGGGTCAGAGGGCAGACCGATATGCTTGGCTGTATCGTAGCGGAAACCACGCACACCGCAGGCAATCAGGTCATTGACATACTGCATGTAATAATATTGGAAGTCAGGGTTCTCGGTGTTCACGTCAGGCAGGCCACCCATCTGACCGGTGGTGCACTGCAGGCGGTCGTTGTAGTCGCGAATCTCGTCATAGCCGGCAGCATGGTAGAGGTTCTCGTGACCACCTACTGCTTCGTCGAGTGCATCCTCTACGCGCGTATCATCAATGGCCGTATGGTTGGGCAGCACATCCACAATCACCTCAATGCCATATTTCTTGGCCTCCTCGCAGAGTGCTATCAGTTCCTCGCGTGTGCCTACCTGATAGTTACCAATCTTCCAGTCAGTCGGTTGGTAGTGGTAGTACCAACGTCCATGTCCGAAGAGCTGGTTACCTCCTCCTTTGTCTCCTTTCGCCTGGGTGATGCAGTGTTGTGCAGGAGGTGTCTGCACCGTAGTAAATCCTGCATCAGCTATGGTTTTGATATTTTCACGGATGGTATTGAATGACCAGCACCATGCCTGGAGGATGATGCGATGATTACCGTTACCTTCCACCGGATTCGGGTTTACATTCTCTTGAGCCGACAGACTCACCGACATGGCCAAAGCCAATAAAGAAATCAGTTTCCTTTTCATGGTATAAATAATGTTGATAATGTTCGTAATACGGATAAAAAAAAGGGAAGTCTCACGACTTCCACATTTCTTCTAACCTTAAATCTAAATCTCTATGAAAAAAACGTGCTGCAAAGGTAGCAAGTTCTTGGATTCTATGCAACTAAAATATAATATATTCAACACAAGGCCCCTTAATTTTTGCTAATTGGGCCTTTTCAGCGTGCTTTTGGGGAGTAGGTGACCTTTTCTGTGGCCTGCAAAAGAGCATTGAAGATAGGATTCTGTGCCAATAAATGGGGCACACCGGTGAGGAAAAGCTGCTTGCGCGAGCGGGTTAGCGCCACATTGAGCTTGCGATCTATCAGCACACCGTCCTCTTGGGAGAGGTTGGAGAGATACTGCAACTGGTGGAGACGGTTGACACAGAAGGAGTAGATAATGACATCACGCTCACTGCCTTGGTAACGCTCTACGGTATCAACCATCACATGGCGTAACGGCTCAATGCCCAACCTATCGAGAGCAGAACGAATAAGGGCTACCTGACTGCGGTAAGGGGCAATGATACCCAACGTGTGCGACTCGTCAAATCCATCGGTGTAGAGATACTGGTAGTAAATAGCCTCGGCTATGCGGGACACGATGGAGGCCTCATCGTGATTGACCTTACAGGAGGAGGTGTAGGGTTCGGGACGTGAGGCGATGAAGGCCACACGCTTCACTAAAAGAGGAGCCAAGGCAGTATTAGCCAGTGGTGCAGCCAGTTGCAACTGGCCCTGCTGGTGCTCCAGTCCCACGGGTTGAAGACGCCCCTCATAAAAGGCCTTGTTGGGAAAATCGGCCACAACGGGGTTCATCCGTCCTTGACGACAGAGCATATCCACCCCACGGGCCATCTGCTCGGGATGGAGTTTGAGGTGTCGGTAGAGCCGTTCGAAGAGCGAATCTTTCAGGTTGTACATACCAATAGCTTGGATCGATTCATCCACCACTTCCGACTGCGACTCATGCTGCAACACCACGGCTGGCAGCTGTTTGTGGTCACCTATCAGCACAAACTTACCGATGGCGACTCCCCCGTTGCTGTCACACGCGCAAAGCAGTCCCAGCAGTTGGGGTTCCAAGATCTGCGTGGCTTCATCCACTATGGCCACATCAAAACGGAGCAATCGGAAGAGGTCATTCTTGGTGGAAAGTGAGGCCACTGTGCCCACAAAGACCGGACAACGCTGCAATCGGGCAGCTACCTCACGGCGGTTGTTGCAAGTAGAGAGTTGATGTTTCAGCAGATGGGGGCGCCAAGGCTCCTCACAGGAGAGCTCACTGCCGATACGGATATAATCGACAGCTGGGGTGATGGTCGAGAGCGACTTACACATCTCATCCACTGCCCGATTGGTATAGGAGAGCAGCAGGAGCCGGTACCCTTTAGCGAGGAATCGCTCTACCATCCGCTTGAGCGCGCGCGAGGTCTTGCCGGTGCCGGGAGGGCCGACCAACAGGAAGCAGTCCTGCGCTGACTCTGCCTTCAGGGCGATGCGTTCAAAGTCATCGGTAGCGGACGCAATGGCTTCGTCGTAAGAGGTATCGAAGCGAGAAGGGCTCTTACCCAAAAGCCAGTTGCGGCGGGCTGCAGGAGCCGTGAGAAAGAGAGAGAGCGACTGGTACATCGATCGGAACGAACTATCCATCGTAGCATCCTGTTCTATAGCATAGTGGGAATCCGGGGGAAAGACCATCGGATTCTGCTGCGAAGCTCGCAGACGCAGGCGGAGGGTCATCACCTCCACATACTGTTCCGACTTTTCTCTCACCTCACCCGCTGGATTCAAAGCGTGTTCCGGAGCTACAGCACTTAAATGGTTCTCTGAAGTTGCAGTGCTTGAAAGGTTTTCTGAAGTTGCACTGCTTGAAAGATTCTGTGAAGCTGCTGCACTTGAAAGGTTTTCTGAAGTTGCAGTACTTGAAAGATTTTCTGAAGTTGCAGTACTTGAAAGGTTCTGTGAAGCTGCTGCACTTGAAAGGTTTTCTGAAGTTGCAGTACTTGAAAGGTTCTGTGAAGCTGCAACATCAAGAGGTTTCACCTCCACAGAGATTTCCTCGATATTGGCCTTTACCACCATCCTGCGGGTGACATTGTCCTCGGGCGTATTCCGTTCATAGAGCAGTACTGCATCACCTGGGCGGAAATTGGGAATAGCTTTAGGGTCTCCGACCGAAAGCGGAGAGCCGACAGATTGGAAATGATCAACCTGATGGGAAGAGCCTGTCCGCTCCACGGGAGAGAGATATTGGAGGATGACAAAGGGGTTCTCCTCATCAGCAGCCTCATTGGAGACCAAGGTCAGGCTGTGGAGAATCTCTCCAGCCTCCTCCTTCTCTTGCAGCGTTGAGCGCCAGAGCGAAGCGGCACCAAAACAGCCCTCATGACCGCAGTCGCCGGACTTGGCGGTATAAAGTTCCTTAGTGATGAAATTATATAAGGTATAGAAATAGGCCTTCTCCACCTCGTTCAATACGGATAACCGCTGACTGAACTCTGAGATGGAGGGGAGGATATAGCGTGTCCAGAAGGTGCCGGAGAGCTGCTTCTCGTTCATCACAGTAGGGCAGATGTCGCTGAGCACTTCGGCCGTATAGGAAGCACTGTTACGCAGTTGCACCCCATACTCACGCTCCACGATACGATTACGCAAATCCATCACCCGGCGGAGCAGTGCCCAGGAGGGACGTGCGGGATAGAGCAGTGGGTATCGGGTGTAGAGCAGATAGGGTTTGACCAAACGGTGATCCATCCCCATGGAATACTCCAGCACTGCTTGGTAAAGTGTCATCTGCACGCGGTGGTTCTCCTTGGGCTCCACCCTACCCCGCAAGGCATATTCATCGGCCTTACCCGACTTCATCTCGATGAAAGCCTCCATAGAGCTCTGCATGTAGTCAAGACGTCCCTGCAGTCCCAATGCTTCGCAGATGTAGGAGGGTTCGAGTATGGCTTTGCTCTTGTCCAAGTCAATGCCCGCTTCGCGGAAGGTGTGGCTCACCGTCTGCCCGATGTGAAGGAAGTGCTCCTTACAGTCGGCAAAGAACTGCCGCTCCACCTGCGGATCCTGCAGGTCTGGACAGGAGGTGAGCTCCAAAGCATACATCCGGAAGGCCTTCCGCATACAGCACAGGTAGTCGGGAGCCCCATCCGTGGCATGGACCCATTCGTCAAGAAAAAGGTTGGCTATGTTACCGAGCAGCAGTGCCTTCGTGTTCTCCTGTGGACGCAGACGGGCAAAGAGGTAGTTGGCCGGATGATGACCATACTCCCGGAAACATTCGGCCAAGGCACTGATGTCGATGAGATAGTCGGGTTCGAGAATGATGAACATGGGAGTGAGTACCCCCTCGGCATCAATGTCCACATCGAGCAGGTTGAGCTGGGCATGGCGCCAAAGCAGCTCGCAAGTGGTATCAAACTCCTGGTTGATATCGGGCACGTGGTAGCGAACCTGCCAGTAGTCGTGCTCCTCATCCACGCAGTCGGTGGGACGCACGTAGAGAAACTGCTCATCGGCATATTCGAACGACACACGCATCTGTTTCACCCTACGGGCAGCCGGCGGCCGCTGTATCCAGGTGGCATCCTCACGGGGCAGGAGCTGATAGAGTTTGGATGGAATATCTACCTGAAAAATACGACGCAACAAGAAGGCCATGCTCTTGACATCACGCAGCAGATGTTCGCGACTTACCACACGTAAGATCTTTCCTTCTGGACAAACCTCGCCCTCAATCACAGCCTTGCCATTGAGCAGGTCATTGGCCGTGAGTCGAATAGTATGGAGACGGTTCTGCTCAGCCATGGAGAGTCCGACGCGGGCCGCCATGTGGTTGATGCGTGCTGAGAGATCGGTCATCTGCAAACTGCTATTGCTCAGTTGGGAACGGCAGAGCTGTTCCAGCATGTCGCGTAGCAGACGGTAAGCGGCAGGCAGGGGAAGCGATGCATCAGTAAGGATGGCCGCCAACATATCGAAGTATTCGTTGATTTCCTGGGTCATGAGGCGGAATTCATATCATCGGCTTTGTCGCGAATCATCAGGATGCTGAGCTCGTAAAGCAGATAGAGCGGAACGGCCACCACGGTGAGGGTGAAGGGGTCACCCGTAGGAGTGATGATGGCAGCAGCCACCACGATGACCACTATGGCATGGCGCCGATAGGTGCGCAACAACGACTTGGTGACTATACCTAGAAGCGAGAGCAACCAGGTGACTAAGGGGAGCTCAAAGGCAATACCCATGCAGAGCACCAGCATCATGAAATTGTCGATGTAGGAGTTGAGCGAGATGATATTCTCAATGGAACTGCTTAGCTGGTAGGAGGAGAGAAAACGGAGCGTGAGGGGATAGACCATGAAGTAACCCACCAGCACACCTACGTAGAACATCACCGTGCCCAAAAGGAAAGCCTTCTTCACTCCCCTCTGCTCATGGGTGTAGAGAGCAGGCTTGATGAATCGCCAAATCTCCACAAAAAGGTAGGGTGTAGCGGTGACTACCGACATCCAGAAGGCGGTGGACATGTGGATGAAGAAGGGGGCGGCCAGGTTGATATTGACCAGCTTGACTTCAAACTGACTACTAAAAAACTCATCCGTCAGAGAGAAACATCGGCCTATCCAGCGGAGGAAGTCGTAAAATACGAAGTCGTTATGACAGGGAGCTAACACTACGGCATCAAATAATGAGGGCATGGCGATGAAGTAACCCACCGCCAGCACCATCCAAACCAAAATGACGCGCAACAGCATACTGCGCAACACATCCAGATGGTCCCAAAAACTCATCTCATTCTCCTGCTCCATGCTTTAACCGATTCAACCTCGCTCAAAATAAACCTCTGCATCGGATCAGCCTATGCAAGAATGCAATCTCTGCATCAGCACATCCTATGCAAGAACTCAGCTTATGCATCGGCACGACCTATGCGAGAACTCAATCTACGTACCGATACATCCTATGCGAAAACCTTGAGGAGATAGCATTGTCGTTGCTTACTGTGGCTTTTTCCCGTCGCTATCTACCTCCTCTTTGGCCTTATTGATTTCTTCTTTGGCTTCGTTGATACCCTCTTTAAAACTCTTCACACCCTTACCCAAACCTTTCATCAGTTCAGGAATCTTTTTCCCGCCAAAAAGAAGCAGGACAACAACAAGGATAATAATCCATTCGGAGCCAGAAGGCAACCCGATCAAACACAAGTGGTTCATAGACATATCATTAAAAGTTTTACATCAATCTTGATACACACAACTATTGCGCTCTAAATCAGCACTCTCCCCTTCCCACAGTTCCCGAGAGAGCGGTGGGAAGAGGATGGATGTGCCTTCGAGCGGTGCGAATATACGAAGAATGATGCAGAGGAGCAAACGTTTGGGCAGCTTTTGACGTTTTCAACTCAATTTTCAATTTCCTCTCGTACGTAATCCTCCCCTTTCATGCGTAAGCCTCCTGCAGAGAGGGCTGAGCATTTAGTCAAAGTACTCCTTCAAAAGAAACAGAAAAGGAACTCTTCTTTCTTAATCCCCCTGCAAAGAGAGCAGGGCATTTAATCAAAGCACTCCTTTGGAAGAGGGGAGCTCGTAGTGATAGATATCCCGCTTCACCGCCATTTTCAATGCTCGTGCCAGCGCTTTGAATATGCCTTCAATCTTGTGGTGTTCGTTGGTTCCTTCGGCTTTGATGTTGAGATTCATCAGCGCAGCATCGCTGAGCGACTTGAAGAAGTGGAAAAACATTTCGGTAGGCATCTCACCAATTTTCTCTCGCCTGAACTCGGCATCCCATACTAACCAGGGACGACCTCCGAAGTCGAGACAGACCTGACAGAGGCAGTCATCCATGGGCAAGGCGTAGCCGTATCGCTCTATGCCGCGCTTATTACCCAAAGCCTTGCGGAAACATTCGCCCAGTGCCAGACCGGTATCTTCGATGGTGTGATGCTCATCCACGTAGAGATCGCCCTTCACCTCAATGGTCAGGTCCATGCCGCCATGCTTGGCAATCTGCTCCAGCATGTGGTCGAAGAATCCCAGTCCGGTGTGAATCTGGCAATGGCCATTGCCTTCGACATTGAGCTGTACCAGGATGTCGGTCTCGCGCGTAATGCGTCTCACCTCCGCCTTCCGTTCACCGGCAAAGAGATACTCAGTGATGCGATCCCAGTCGGTGGTGGCCAGCAGACAGGTTTCCTCCAGAAGATGGGCCAACTCATCACCTGTGGCACCGCTCTCCGAAGTGTGACAGGCGGCATATTCGCCAAGCAGATGTTTGTCCTCCTGTAGCAAGATGGCCTTGCAACCGAGATTCAACGCCAGCTCCACATCGGTGGGGCGGTCTCCAATGACAAAACTGCCCTCCAGGTCATAGTCTGGATTGTTGAGGTACGCAGTGAGCATTCCCGTTCGCGGCTTGCGCGTGGGGGCATTATCCTCCGGCATGGAGGGGTCGATGCAGACGCGGTCGAAGGTGATACCCTCTCCCTTGAGGGTGTTCATCACCAAGTTGTGCACCGGCCAGAAGGTATCAGCGGGAAAACTTGCCGTACCTAGTCCATCCTGATTGGTGACCATCACCCACTCAAAATCGAGGTGCGAACGGAGGAAGGCCAAATTGCGGATGACCTTAGGATAAAACTCCAGTTTCTCGAAGGCATCCAACTGATAATCTACCGGCGGTTCTATCACCAGCGTACCGTCTCTATCAATAAACAATACTTTTTTCATTCTTATTTCTTTGATTCATTACATTGGGGAAACAGATACAAGACACTCACTCCCCGTACTGCTTCAAAGCCTGAAGCAGTTGGAGGTTCTCCTCGGGTGTACCGATGGTGATGCGCAGGCAATTGTTGCAAAGCGTCACGCTGTGGCGGTTCCGTACAATGACCCCCTGCTCCACCAAGTAATGGTAGATGGAGACGGCGTCAGACACCCGCACCAAGAAGAAATTGGCATCGGTGGGAAAAATCTGGCGAGTCAACGGCAAAGCTGCAACCTCCTCCATCAGCTGGGCACGCTCCTCCTTAATCATCTTCACCCAAAGCTTCACCTCGTCATACTGCTTGACGCGGCGCAGCGCCTCCAACTGGGTGAGCTGATTGACGTTATAGGGATATTTGATTTTATTGAGGATGGCGATTATCTCGTAAGAAGCAAAGGCCATGCCTAAACGGATGGCGGCACTGCCCCACGCCTTGGAGAAGGTCTGAAGTACGATGAGGTTGGGATATCGCTCCAGTTCGGCAAGGAAGGAGGTACGGTCGGAGAAGTCGATATAGGCTTCATCCACAATCACCAGTCCCTCAAATCGGGTGAGTAGCTGACGAATCTCGTCAATGTGGAGGTCGTTGCCCGTGGGATTGTTGGGCGAACAAAGAAAGATGAGCTTGGTATGATCGTCCGCAGCTTGAAGGAGCTGGACGGCCGTGAATTGGAACTGATCATCCAACTTCACCTTGCGGTACTCCACATCGTTGGTCTCGGCACACACCTGGTACATGCCGTAGGTGGGGTCGATAGCCACCACATTATCCACCCCCGGCTGACAGAAAGCACGGAAAGGGAGGTCGATGGCCTCATCGCTGCCGTTGCCCAAGAAAATCTGCTCCGGCTTTACCTGCTTGATTCGGGCTATCTCCTTCTTCAACGCCCACTGACGGGGATCGGGGTAACGGTTGAAGGGAGCATTGTAAGGGTTCTCGTTGGCATCGAGAAAGACCGTGGCCTTGGCCCCCTGGTATTCATCACGGGCAGAGGAGTAGGGCTTCATCTGCCAGACGTTCTTGCGTGTAAGTTGTTCGAGTGTTTTCATTGTTTCTTCTATTTATTACTGTTGTTGAATGAGGATACAGAAGCCCTTGGGAGGCAATCCGTTCAGGAGTCAGTGATCTGACGGCCGATTACAAAGTGGCGAGACGCACGCTGACAGCCTGCTTGTGGGCGTCGAGCTGTTCGTTGGCCGCCATGATTTCTATAGCCGGGCCGATGCGTTTCAGTCCTTCGGGCAGAATCTCCTGGAAGGTCATCTTGCGGATGAAGCTATCCAAGCAGACCCCACTGTAGGCACGGGCATAACCGTTGGTGGGCAGGGTATGGTTGGTACCCGAGGCGTAGTCGCCTGCGCTCTCAGGCGTGAGAGAACCCATGAAGACACTGCCGGCATGACGTACCTGCTGGGCCAGTTCGCGGTAGTTGGACGCTTCGATGATGAGATGTTCGGGAGCGTAGGCATTGGTCATACAAATGGCCTCTTCCATGTTGTTTACCACAATCAACTTGCTCGATTCCAGTGCCTTGGCGGCAATCTCCTTGCGCGGCAGGAGTGCCAATTGACGCTCCACCTCCTGCTCCACGGCTATCTGCAATGCCTTGTTGGTGGTGATGAGCAGCGCCTGACTATCCACTCCATGCTCAGCCTGACTGAGCAGGTCGGCAGCCACGAAGACTGGGTTGGCGGTCTCATCGGCCAGCACCTCCACCTCCGACGGTCCGGCCGGCATGTCGATAGCTACGTCACGGAGACTTACCCACTGCTTGGCCGCTGTGACATACTGGTTGCCCGGCCCGAAAATCTTATATACCTTGGGGATGCTCTCTGTACCATAAGCCATGGAGGCGATGGCCTGCACGCCACCCACCTTGAAGATACGCTTTACGCCAGCCACTTCGGCCGCATAGAGCACAGCCGGATGCACCTTGCCGTCACGTCCCGGAGGAGTACAGAGCACCACCTCGCTACAGCCGGCAATGCGGGCGGGTACGGCCAACATCAGCACCGTAGAGAAGAGCGGAGCCGTGCCACCGGGGATATAGAGTCCCACCTTTTCGATGGGCACCGCCTGCTGCCAGCAGGTCACTCCCGGCTGGGTCTCCACCCGTTTTCCTTCAAAACGCTGTGCGGCATGGAAGGTCTCGATATTTCTGGCTGCCAGTTCGATGGCCTGCTTGAGCGACTCATCCACACGGGCTCGAGCCTCCTCACGTTCGGCCGGAGTCACCTCCAGAGCATCCAACTTCACCTTGTCAAACCGCTCTTCCAGTTCAAACACAGCCCGGTCGCCATCTCTTCTCACCTGACCGATGAGTTCGCGCACTTTGTCAAACAGCTCCTCCGTGCGGAGGGTAGGTCGTTGGAGCAGTTCGTCCCACTGCTCCGGTTGGGGATAATCTATCTTTTTCATTTGTCCTTTGGTTTATCTTATCGTCTGCTATTCTCTCGTTTGTACGCTATTGACTCGTACGCTATTCCCACGTTCATACGCAATTTCTTGCATATGCCCTCTCCCAGAAAGCATACTCAAACGAAGAGATCTTGTGTCAGATAATCATTTTCTCTATTGGGAGCACCAGAATGCCCTGTGCACCGAAGGCCTTCAACTTGCCGATAATCTCCCAAAAACATTTCTCGTCGAGCACGGTGTGTACGGAGCACCACCCCTCCTGTGCCAAGGGCATCACGGTGGGACTCTTCATACCTGGCAGCACCGCCACTATCTCGTCCAACTTCTCCTTGGGAGCATTCATCAGCACATACTTCTTGTCCTCAGCCGTGCGGACGGCATCCATGCGGAAGAGCAGCTCCTGCAGAATCTCTCGTTTGCCCTCGTCGAGACGACGGTTGCCGATGAGCAGTGCCTCGCTGCGCATCACCACCTCTACCTCCTTGAGTCGGTTGCTCACCAAGGTAGAACCGGAGCTGACAATATCGAAGATAGCATCGGCCAGACCGATACCGGGCGATACCTCCACCGAACCGGCAATGACGTGAATATCAGCCTTCACTCCCTTCTCCTGAAGGAATCGGCGCAATACACCGGGGTATGAGGTGGCAATCTTCTTCCCCTCAAACCAGGAGAGACCCGGGTAGTCGATATCCTTGGGGATGGCCAAGGAGAGGCGACACTTGCTGAAGCCCAGCCGCTTGATAATCTCCGCATCCTCGTTCTTCTCCACAAACTCGTTCTCCCCTACGATACCGATGTCGGCCACGCCCGTAGCCACGGTCTGCGGAATATCGTCATCGCGGAGGAAGAGCACCTCCACAGGAAAGTTGGTGGCCTGCACCAGCAGGGTACGCTTGGAGGCACTCAGTTTAATATCTGACTCCTCCAGAAAATTCATTGTCTCGTCGTAAAGCCGGCCCTTGGCCTGCACTGCAATTCTCAACATAATACGTAATATTAATTTTCCATTTGGGGTAACGGAACCTTTTCAGGGTACATATACCGGATTGGGGTAAAAAAAAGGCTTACCAAGCATGACCTCGGTAAGCCTCTGTTCTGTTATTCTCAGTTGTTGCACCTACGCATACACCTCACTGCCCACCGAAGTTATTCGTCAGGATGATGATGGTGATGATGAAGGGCAACCAAGTTTCTCATTGTTCTGTTATATTTTGTTTTTACGCGGCAAATGTACACTATTCTTTCTATATACCAAAAGATTTATCACAAAAAATGCACTTTTGCTTGTAATTTTCATCTTTTACCCTTGCAGAAGTATTGATTGAACACGATTCCGCCTACAATGAGCAGCAGTCCGATGTAGGTGGTGGGGAGGATGCATTCGCCCAATACGGTAGCAATAAAGGCCAGCGAAAGGAAAGGTGAAAGGTAGCAGAGCTGATTGATGAGGGCGGGATTGCTGGTGGTGCGCATAGCGGTGCCGAAGCAGATGAAGGGGATACCCATCTCAAACCAGCCCACATAGCCACTGGCCAAAGCACCGGAGAGGGTGAGGTGATTCATCAGCCGGGGACCGACGAAGAGAAGCATCACGATACTGCTTGACAGAAAGCTGACCCACAGCACGATGCTACTGTCCGCACGGGAGCCGACCCTCTTATTGACCATCCAGTAGGTAGCCCAAAGCAGGGCACTGAGCGCAGCCAACAGCAGTCCGACTGGTGAGAGCGCATCGCCAGTCACTCCGCCACCACCCAACGAAATCAGAGCCACCCCTGCTAAAGAGAGGGCCATACCGATATATTTCTTTCTCGGGATAGGCTCATCGGCAAAGAGGGCAAGGAGCACCAGCAGCACAATGGGCCAGGCGTAGTTGATGGGCTGGGCCACCTGGGCAGGCAACAGGTCGTAGGCCTTGAAGAGCACCAAGTAGTAGGCCACGGGGTTGTGTAGCCCCAACAGGGCAAAACGCCCCCACTCCATCGGATGAAGACGAGCCACACCGCCCCACTTGCGCTGCACGGTGAGCACCACGGTAAAGACTAGTAGCGAAGCTACACAGGCCACAGTGAGCATCTCATCATGACTCAGGTATCTCAGCGCCACCTTGAAGGCAGCGGCTACCGTGCTCCAGCTCAGAACGGCCACCAAGGCCAACAGCACCGCACGGGTATCCTTACTCATCTCCCTGCTCCTCCAGAATCTCGATGTAGTATCCGCCGCGGAAGGTGGCTCCGGCAGCCAGATGCTGCATCCAATCCTTGTCGGCATATTCGCCCTGATAGTGGGCACGGTCGCAACGGCCATACCACGGCTCTATGCAGAGGAAGGGGGCGTTCTTGCCGGGAGGCGACCAGAGACCTACCAAGGGGGCCTCCTCGAAACGGAGCTTGAGCACCGGCTTGCGTTGCAGGTCGTGCAACGTCACCTCCTTGACCTGTCCCTCCTCTATAATAAGGGCGTCGCGATCAAAGGTATGGGTATCGATGGGTAGCAGTCCGTCGGTAAGCTGGAGGGGATAATGGGTATCAGGGTCGGCACATCCCTTCTCGGAGATGAGGATGTACTGCACTCCTTCGCTGCGGTCGAAGCTGAAGTAGCCGCGCTGGGTAGCTTCCGTAAAGGGATTCTCCTCCGACGTTGTTTCGGAAGCAGCAGTTTCGGCCACTCCCAAAGCAGCTAAGTTCTGCGCATTCGTAGCGGGGTACTTATAGTTGGGATAGAAGAAGGCGGGGTGAGCACCAATCTGAAAATGGAGAGTCTCCTGCGACGGGTTAGTCACCTCCCACATCACATCCACCGTATGGCCGTGGAGGCGGTAACCTATCTTCAGTTCAAAGGCAAAGGGGTACTTGGCTCGACTCTCTTCACTGTCGCGAAGCACGAACCACACCTCATCGGCCGTCTCGGAGAGTTTATCAAAATTCATATCACGGGCAAAGCCATGCTGAGTGAGGGTATATTCCGTGCCCTGATGGCGGTAGTGGTTCGCCCACACGCTGCCCACAATGGGGAAGAGCACGGGCGAGTGGCGCTTCCAGAATCTGGGGTCGGCCTGCCAGAGGTACTCTTTACCGTTCTTTCTCACACTCGAAAGCTCTGCACCGAACGAGGATACAAGAATATCCATCGTCCCGTTGCTCAAATGTACGTTTTCTACTTTTTTCATGGATTCAATATATTATTGCAAGAGCCACACGGTCAAGTAGGCCTGCAAGGTATGATAAATCAGGAATGCAAAGAGGAGCACCCACCTATGGCAGATGCTCCTCTATCGATTCTGGCTCAGTGCAGAATCCTCATGGAGAGGAAACTACGTCTGATTATTTCTTGTTACCGGCTTCGAGCTGTTCCTTCAGGGCAGCCAGAGCGTCGATGTCACCCAGGGTAGTAGAAGCAGCTACGTTCTGTACCATAGGAGTCTCTTCCTTTCTGCTGTTAGCCTTCTTGGCAGCCTTCTTCTCGGCGCGTTCCTCAGCCTTAGCAGCATCTTCGAAGATACGGCTGTGAGAGAGGATGATACGCTTAGCGTCCTTGTTGAACTCAATCACCTTGAACTGGAGTTTCTCATCCAGCTGAGCCTGTGAACCATCTTCCTTAACGAGGTGCTTGGGAGTAGCGAAACCTTCTACGCCGTAAGGGAGAGCTACAACAGCGCCCTTGTCGAGCATTTCAATGATGGTACCTTCGTGTACGCTACCTACAGTGAAGACAGTCTCAAATACATCCCAAGGATTCTCTTCGAGCTGCTTATGGCCGAGGCTCAGGCGACGGTTTTCCTTGTCGATTTCCAGAACCATAACATCGATGTCGGCACCAATCTGAGTGAATTCAGAGGGATGCTTCACCTTCTTGGTCCAAGAGAGGTCAGAGATGTGAATCAGGCCGTCAACACCCTCTTCGATTTCAACGAATACGCCGAAGTTGGTGAAGTTGCGAACCTTAGCGGTGTGCTTGCTGCCGATAGGATATTTCTCTTCGATAGTTTCCCAGGGATCCGGCTTGAGCTGCTTGATGCCGAGCGACATCTTACGCTCTGCGCGGTCGAGTGTCAGCACTACAGCCTCTACTTCGTCGCCTACCTTCATGAAGTCCTGAGCAGAACGCAGGTGCTGGCTCCAAGACATCTCTGAAACGTGGATCAGACCCTCTACACCCGGAGCGATTTCGATGAATGCTCCATAGTCGGCCATAACCACTACCTTGCCATGAACGTGATCGCCCACCTTCAGGTCGGGGTTCAGCGCATCCCAAGGATGCGGAGTGAGCTGCTTCAGACCAAGAGCGATACGCTTCTTCTCGTCGTCGAAATCCAAGATAACGACATTGAGCTTCTGGTCGAGTTCCACCACTTCGTGAGGATCGCTTACGCGGCCCCAAGAGAGGTCTGTGATGTGAATCAGACCATCTACGCCACCCAGGTCGATAAATACACCGTAAGAGGTGATATTCTTGACAGTACCCTCGAGTACTTGACCCTTCTCGAGTTTGCTGAT
>CAMGIP010000012.1 GCA_946056155.1 uncultured Mediterranea sp.
TTTCTGAAGAAGATGGGCAACCAGTGATCGGCGCCTCTGTAGTGGTAAAGGGTACGCAGTTGGGTACCATTACCGGTGTGGACGGTGATTTTACATTACCTAACGTACCAAGTTCGGCGAAGACTATCATCGTATCTTTCGTGGGTATGCAGAAGGCGGAAGTGGCCATCAGTTCGCGGATGCGCGTGGTACTGAAGCACGATGCAGAGATTCTGGACGAGGTTACAGTCATTGCGTATGGAACGGCTAAGAAGAATTCGCTGACCGGTTCTGTCGCCACGGTGAAGTCAGATGCATTGGAAAAAGCTCCTGTAAGCTCATTTGAAAAGGCATTGCAGGGACAAACGGCTGGTGTACAAATAGAAAGCACTTCCGGACAACCGGGCTCAGTCAGTCAGGTTCGAATCCGTGGTATTGGATCTATGTCGGCATCAAGTACTCCTTTGTATGTGATTGATGGAGTAGCTATCTCCTCTGCCAACATCTCTAAGGTCGCTGACGAAGACATTTACGGTACTTCATCAAATCCGCTTTCCAACTTGAACCCTAACGACATTGAGTCTATCACCGTGTTGAAAGATGCTTCGGCCTCCTCTCTGTATGGTTCACGTGCCGCAAATGGTGTCATCTTGATTACTACCAAACAGGGAAAATCAGGAGAGGCAAAGGTGGATTTCAAGGCGCAATTGAGTTCCTCTAAGTTGCCCTCAAGCGGATACAACCTGATGAATGCCTCACAACACTACAAACTCTACTATCAAGGTTTTTACGCGCAAGGATTGGAGAAAGGGCTGAGCGCCGATGCTGCCAGCATTGCTGCCAATGAATCGGTGCAGGCTATGTACGGAGGCTTTAATCCTTATAATGTTGCTAATCCCTATACGGGTGCTGGTACATTGGCGTCTGATGCCAAACTGATGTATGACACAGACTATTTGGATGCCTTGTTCCGTCGTGCTACAACTCAGCAGTATGACTTGAGCATTAGCGGAGGTAACGACAAAACGAAATATTACCTCTCGTTAGGCTACATGGATCAAGAGGGTATCGGCGTAGGTTCTGACCTTGAACGCTATTCTGCCCGAGTGAACGTGGACTCGAAAGTGAAGTCCTGGATGAACATGGGTATCTCTTCTACCCTCTCTGTCAATGAACAGAACACACCTCCGGGCGCAGGTGGCGGTGCTTCGCCCTTGACCAACGCCTTCTTCATTCCGAATGCAGTGCCTCTGTATGAACTGGACAGCAATTTCCAGAAGGTTTATGATGAAGCCGGAAACGTGCAGTACAACTGGATAAACCCCGTATTCCAAGATATGAATGCATTGGCTCTGACCAACATGGATATCTATAACACGAAGACCTATCGTGCCTTAGTGAGTCCCTATGTGGAACTGAACATCTACGGAGTACGCTGGAAGACCAACTTCTCATACGATTATACCAACCTGGACGAGATACGTTGGTATAATCCCGAGCACGGAAACGGTGCTGCCTGTGAAGGACGTCTCTCGAAGTATAGCATCTACAACATCACCTCTACCCTGACCAGTACTTTGAACTACGGGTTCTCATTCCTTGAAGATCACCACGTAAACTTGATGGCTGGTTATGAGGTCTTCAAGAACAAGTATTCTTATACCCATGCCCATGCAACTGGATTCTCTGACAGCAACATGATAGAGTTGAGCATGGCTTCTACACCGTACGAAACGAAATCTAAAACCGACCAGGAACGTATGCAGTCTTGGTTCGGTCGTGTAGGTTATGACTACATGAACAAATACTTTGCTTCATTCAGCATTCGTACTGACGGTTCTTCGCGATTTGCTCCCGGGCACCAATGGGGCACATTTTGGAGTGCAGGTTTGAACTGGCGTATCAGCGAGGAGAACTTCCTAAAAAATGTAGAGTGGGTCAATGACCTGAAGGTGCGTGCCAGCTATGGTACTTCTGGTAACAAACAGTCCGGTTATCTGTATGGTTACCAAGGACTCTATTCCAGCGGTAGCAACTATAACGGCATGAATGGTATTATGCACTCTCAGCTGCCCAACAGCGAACTGAGTTGGGAAAAGTCCAAGAACTTCAACGTTGGCGTGGACTTCGGACTCTTTGGCCGTTTGACCGGTACAATTGAGTACTATAACAAATCATCGGATGCGCTGCTCCTTTCCAAACCCTTGGCTCCTTCTACAGGATTTGACAGTTCGATTTCAAATCTGGGCGGTATGCGCAACCGAGGTGTGGAAATAGAGTTGCACTCTACCAATGTGAACTACAAGGACTTCACTTGGAATACCGATTTCAATATTGCCTTCAACAGCAATAAGATTACTTCGTATCCTCAGGATGAAGAGGTGGTAGGCACGAAAATCCGTAAGGTGGGTTATAGCATCTACGAATTCTATATGAAGGAGTGGGCAGGTGTAGATCCGGCCAATGGCGACCCACTGTGGTATGTGGATGTGAAAGACGCAAGCGGAAATCCTACCGGAGAACGTACAACCACTAACAATTACAGTGCTGCCGACAAATATCAGCTGGGCTCTGCTTTGCCCAAGGCAACTGGAGGTCTGACCAATACCTTCTCATTCAAGGGACTGGAACTCTCTGTACTCTTCACCTACGGTATAGGAGGCAAGGTGTACGATGCCTATGAGGCATACCTGATGAATGATGGTAACAAGACTGGCTATCAGGCAATTGTGGAACAGGCAGACAGCTGGACTCCTGAGCATACGAACGCAACCTGTCCGAAATTCGTTCCTAACAATTCCAATAATTCCAACGGTACTTCAAGTCGCTATCTGCACGATGCTGACTTCATCAAGCTGAAAAATATCAGTCTGAGCTACAACTTGCCGAAGAATTTGACACGCAAGGCCATGCTGGAAAACGTACGCGTATTCGTCAGCGCTGACAATCTGAAGGTATGGAATCTGGATGGCAACTTCAAGGGATATGATGTAGAGTTAGGTGGTGTCACCGGTGTTATGGATGGTGCTGGTACAGTACCTCTGGCACGCACCTTTACCGCAGGTATCAATTTGACATTCTAATCAATTAAACAACGAGCAGTTTATGAAAAAAATCATTTATATTTTCTCCCTCGCCTTGGCCATGACGTTCAACAGTTGTGAGAAAGGCTTTTTGGAAGTGGCTCCCTCGGATGAATACTCGGATGCATCGGTATTTACCAATATTGAGGGTGCACAGAAGGTATTGACAGGTGCCTATGACTGGATGACTAACGGTTGGTATGCTCACTATACCAATCAGTATATTTTCTTCATACCTGACGTGATGGGTGAGGATGCTATGGTAAACTCCACCGGTAACTATAACCGTTTTGTGGCTCCTTATCAATATAGCTTCACCCCCAGCAGTACATACTCCATTGACCCGTGGATTGGTTGCTACAGTATGATTGACAACTGCAATGCCATTCTTGACAACATCGGCTCGCTGCCCGAGAGCGGCGACCGTAACCGGATTGAAGGTGAAGCCTTGGCTCTTCGTACGTACGCTTACCATTTCCTAATCCGTGCATATGCCAAACCGGTCAACAAGGCTCCTGAATCTGCGGGTGTCATCCTCCGTCTGCACTCCAATATCGACGATTTGCCCCGTACCTCAGTCAAAGAGTGCTATAGCCAGTTCGTGAGCGATATAGAAAACGCTTGTACCCTGTTAGAGGGCAACAGCAGCTCCCAGAAATGCTACATCACCTCCCAGGGAGCCCATGCCATTGCAGCCCGCCTGTACCTGGATTTGGGTGACTATACCAATGGGGTAAAACATGCGAAGAGCGCCCTTCAAGGGCTGACGTTGATGAGCAAGGCAGACTATAAACTCCAGATGTGCGAGAACAACTCTGAAACCATCTGGTACTTCACCTGTACTTCAACGGACAAACAGAGTTTCTTGTCTCTCCCCGCTTTCTGGTGGATTTGTGATGACAATCAGACTTATGTCAAGAGCGGCTATAGCTCGTTGGGTGTAACGAGTGCCTTGGTCAATCTGCTCAATGACGATGCAGATGTGAGAAAGAGCCTTCTGGTAACGGTCAACGGCAACCTGATGAAACGCAATGGAAGTTTTGTGACCTCTAAGATTTGCAGCCGCCGCAACGGTGACAGCGATGGAACATCGGGTTCTGGTACTGTAAATTTCGCAGAGGGAGATTTCAATATGATCAGAGGATCAGAAATGTATCTGATCATCGCCGAACTTGCAGCTGACAAAGGAGCGGAAGATGAGGCACGCGAAGCCTTGAACAAGGTAAGGACAACTCGCGGATTGAGTGAATATCAAGGTAGTGGCAATGACTTGAAAACTGAGATTCAGAATGAGAGACGTCGTGAACTCTTTGCGGAAGGTCATCGTTTCTTTGACATCAAGCGTCGTAATCTGCCTCTTGACCGTTCGAATATTGCAGAGGACTGGAGTGCAGTGGGTACCATTTCTGCCGGTTCGGACCGTTTTGAATTGCCTATCCCCGAAGATGAAATCAATGCCAATAAGGCCTTGACAGTAGCAGACCAGAATCCCGCCTATAAATAAAGGATGGCCATTAGGCATACAATAGCCTATTCTCGCTAAACACTTCAAATGCCGTACTCTACAGGTAGCCTTTCTACCGATAGAGTACGGCATTGCTATGTTTGCTGCAACAGATGCGTGATTCTGTTGAGGTCTATCTTCAAGCGATACAGAGATATACTCCTTTGCAAAGTAAGTATATATCCTTTGGCAAAGTAAGTATATATCCTCGGGCCAAGTAAGTATATATCCTCTGAAAATAGGGACGCAAAGGGATTGTTCGACCTCAGCGGACAGCGGTATGGATAATGTCAATCAGGATGGGTTTGGCACCACCGACAAAACACTCTACGGCAATGACCATCAGAATCAGACCCATGAGCCGCATCATCACGTTGTTGCCGGTATCACCCAGGAGCTTGAGCATACGGGTGGAGGCACGAAGGATAAAGAAGGTGAGCAGGTAAATCAGCGCAATGGATCCGATGACTATTCCCTTCATCTCCATCGTATGGGCATCCTGCATCAGCACAATGGCATTGGCTATGGCACCGGGACCACAAAGGATAGGAATGCCGAGCGGAGTGACGGAGATGTCAGCGGCGTAGGTCTTGATCTCCTCTTCCTTTAACTTCACCGGGGTGTAGCGGGCCTGAAGCATGTCGAAGCCTATCTTGAAGATGATGAAGCCTCCGGCTATGCGGAAACCACTGGTCGAAAGGCCGAAAAACATGAAGATGAACTGACCGGCAAAGGTAAATACCATCAGGGTGATGAAGGCCACCAGAATGGCGCGCTTCAGGACAGAACGACGCTCTTTTTCATCCATGCCATTGGTCATCGTAAGAAATACAGGCATGGTACCGAGAGGATTGGTCAGGGTAAAGAAAGAGGTAAAACAGAGCAAAATGAAAGGTAACAACGTCTCCATAATATATTATCTGCATTAATTTGGTGGCAAAAGTACAATATTTCCGGAAAGATACACAAAATACCCGGATTTTTTTCGGAGATTTTTTATAGAAAAGAAGTAAGGGGAATGCCCATAAGAAGCTCATGAGAATGCAGACAAAACCTGCAAGAGGGGAGATTACATCATGTTGGAAGAAAAGTGCTCACAAGATGATACAAGCGAGGTACTCATCAAGTGTTTCAATGCGACCACACAGGAGGATTTAGAAGAGCCCACGAACTTACTCATAGAAAGCTCAATAGTTCTTTCAGGTCGCTGATGTGGTAGGTGGGCGTAAAGGGAAGGTCTTGACTTCCGGCCGGATCGAAGAAGACCTGATCCATCCCTACCCCACGGGCACCGGCTACATCATTGGCCCAGCTATCGCCCACCATAAGCGACTCGTTGAGTTGGGATTGGGTAGCGGAAAGGGCAAAAAGAAACAGCTCGGGACGAGGCTTGAGCAACCCGAGATCATCGGAGAGTACGATTTTTCTGAAGTAAACGTCCAGTCCGGCGGAACGCATCTTGTGACATTGCAGTTCGCGGAAGCCGTTGCTGAGGATGAAGAGCCGGTAACGGGAAGAGAGTTCGGAGAGCACCTCATGGGCATGAGGCATCACCTTTTGCTTGGTAGGGATAACCTGGAAAAAGTCGGACTGGAAGCGTTGTGACAGTTCCATGGCTTCCGCCTCGGGCACTCCCACCTGCAACAGAGGATAGCTGAAACGCTGACGGTTAAGTTCCTCTTTGGTCACCTCACCTCGGCCATACTCCTCCCACAGCTGACGATTGCGATCCTCGTAAAGGGCGTAGTAGTGCGCAAAGGAGCGGAAGAAACGTCCGTAGCCGTGGAGCTCGTACATCTCCTCAAAAGTGTCGCGGGCATTCTCTGAGAATGCCCACAACGTATCATCGAGATCGAAGAAGAGGTTCCTGTACTTCTTCACGACCTATCAGCTCACTTGAATGACCAGGTACTTGGAAACCTTCCAGAACTCCTTGGCATTGGTGATGACCAGTGTCAGCTCACCCTTGTCATCCTTCTGCAACTGGTAACTGTTATCAGGATGCTGGGTCAGCAACTTAGCCCGCTTAGCATAGAGGCGAATCTGTGTCGTCGTACGGATATCAATCTGGGTAAAATACTCCTTGTTGAAGTCGGCCTGTGTCAGCACCTCGCCTTTACTGTAGATCTTCTGCTCCTTGAGTTCGCTCTTGGTGCCGAAGACAAACCAGGCTGCATTGAGCTCACGATCCTGGGAGGCAACCGTCTGTGCCTTTACCTCGTTCTCAGCGGTAAGTCCGGCTACAGCAGCATCCAGTTCCTTGATCCGGACATTCTTGGCAGCCAGTTCAGCCTGAAGCTCTTCTATACGCTGCACTTTAGATACCAGTTCCTGAGTGAGTTGGTCCACGGCACGCTTGAGCTGCTCGGAGTTGTTCTTGCTCTTCTTCAGCATAGCCTGCAGTTTGGCAATCTGCTGGCGGTTCTCCTCCATCTGCTTGCGGATAAACTCCATATCATTGGCAATCTGCTGACGGGCCGATACCGAACCTTCACCGGCCATGCCGCGCTGGAGATCGACACGATTCTCCGCCTTGTTGATTTCCCGGAATCCCTCCGATATATCGTTGAAGGTACCCATCATCTCCTCCAGTTCGGCATTGCGTTGGGCCAATTCAAGCATGAGCGAATCATTTTCTGCCTTCAGTTGATTTTTGTTTTCACCGCCTGTCATGTCGCAGGAGGCCAAAGCCACTACAGTGGCTACCAAACATACTAACTTTTTCATACCTTATATATATTAATGGTGTCTATCTCTTCCTACTTCTCCTCTTCGGCCCCAGCCACTACGATGACAAACTCCCCACGGGGTTCGTTCTCTGTGAAATGGTCCACCAGCTCTTCCAGTGTACCGCGCACGGTCTGCTCATGCAGTTTGGAGATTTCCCGCGATACCGATGCCTGCCGCTGCGGACCGAAATGCTCCACAAACTGGGTGAGGCACTTGAGCACGCGGTGGGGCGACTCGTAGAAGACCATGGTGCGGCTCTCTCCCTCCAAAGACTTGAGCTTGGTGAGCCGTCCCTTCTTCTGAGGCAGGAATCCCTCAAAGCAGAAACGGTCGCAGGGTAAACCCGAAGCCACCAAGGCCGGCACGAAAGCGGTAGCTCCCGGCAGACACTCTACGGAAATGCCTTCGCGAGCACACTCCCGAGCCACTAAGAATCCCGGGTCTGAGATGCCCGGCGTACCCGCATCAGACACCACAGCCACCGTCTCACCCGCCTTCAGCCTGTTGACTACCCGCTCCACGGTCTGGTGCTCATTGAACTTATGATGAGCCTGCATGGCATTCTTTATCTCAAAGTGTTTCAGCAGATTGCCCGTAGTGCGGGTATCTTCGGCCAGAATCAGGTCGGCCTCCTTGAGCACGCGAATGGCACGGAAGGTCATATCCTCCAGGTTACCTACAGGAGTAGGCACTATATACAATTTTCCCATCGTTGATACAATTTCTTACTTACTCACCAGCCCATTCTGCAAAGCATGTACCGTTTTAGTGCATAAATGCAAAAGAGGGGCATATTGTTCGGCAAAAGTAGAAATAAATAATGAAAAAATAGTTGGAGTAGAAACAATTTGATTACTTTTGTCGTCAGAAACCTGATTTTGAAGTAATATATCCAAGAATAGTTCAGTTAAAAGACCATGGTAGTATATTCAGAAGACCATACACAGGAGACCCGCCGCCGCGGACGCATCGAGGTGATTTGCGGATCGATGTTCTCGGGCAAGACCGAGGAGCTGATCCGCCGACTGAAACGGGCCAAGTTTGCCCGCCAACGGGTAGAGATTTTCAAGCCTTCCATCGACACGCGCTATTCGGAAGCGGATGTGGTGTCGCACGATGCCCATTCCATCGCCTCTACTCCGGTGGATGCCTCAGCCAGCATCCTGCTCTTCACCTCAGAGATTGATGTGGTGGGGATAGATGAGGCACAGTTTTTCGACAAAGGACTGGTGGAGGTGTGCAAGCAGCTGGCCGATGACGGAGTACGGGTCATCGTGGCGGGACTGGACATGGACTTTCGTGGAGAGCCTTTCGGTCCTATGCCTGCCCTCTGCGCCATTGCCGACGAGGTGTCCAAGGTGCATGCCATCTGCGTGAAGTGCGGCGACCTGGCAGTTTTCTCGCACCGCACTGTAAAGAACGACAAACAGGTGATGCTGGGAGAGACGCAGGAGTATGAGCCGCTCTGCCGGGAGTGCTACCTGCGGGCCATTGAAGAGGATGCCAATCGAGAATAGGCAATGGAAAGGAAGAAAATCACATTCGACAGTTTCATCCGAGGAGTGATAGCGTTGCTGCTTACCATCGGATTCCTCTATCTGCTGAAACGGCTCAGCGGGGTGCTGCTCCCCTTCTTCATCGCCTGGCTCATTGCCTACCTGCTCTACCCATTGGTCAGTTTTATCCAGTACCGGATGCACTTCAAGAGCCGCTCCCTCTCCATCTTCTGCGCCCTCACGCTGGTTATGGGTATCGGCACAGGTGCTTTCCTCCTGCTGGTGCCCCCGATGATACAAGAATTTGGGCGGGTCAACGAACTACTCATCAACTACTTTATCCAAGGGAGCAATGAAGAGAGTATTCCCCGTTCGCTGAGCGATTTCGTGCGCGAGCATGTCGATTTCAAGTGGCTGAGTGCCCTGCTGCAAGAGAAGAGCAGCCTCAACGCCATACGCGAGGCACTACCCAGATTGTGGTCTCTGCTCTCCGAATCCATCAATCTGGTATTCAGCATTTTTACGGCATTCATCATCCTGCTCTATGTCATCTTTATCCTTTTGGACTACGAGAGCATATCCAACGGATGGGTGGAGTTGCTTCCCTTGAAGTACCGCCAGTTTGCCGTTAGGCTTCTCACCGATGTCAAGGAGGGCATGAACCGATACTTTCGCGGGCAGACGACCGTAGCCTTCTGTGTAGGCGTACTCTTCAGCATCGGATTCCTGGTGATCGACTTCCCGATGGCCATTGCCTTAGGCATGTTCATCGGGTTGCTCAATCTGGTTCCCTACCTTCAGGTCATCGGATTTGTGCCTACCCTTCTGCTGGCTATCCTCAAGACGGCAGATACGGGAGGCAATTTCTGGTGGATTCTGGCCTCGGCCGCTGCGGTATTTGTGGTGGTGCAGATTATCCAGGATGGCATCCTGGTGCCTCGCATCATGGGTAAGATTACCGGTCTCAACCCCGCCATCATACTCCTTTCACTCTCCATCTGGGGCTCGCTAATGGGCATGTTAGGGATGATTATCGCCCTTCCGCTCACCACGCTGATGCTCTCCTACTATCAGCGTTACATCGTCAAAAAGGAGCGGAGCGAGGAGTGGAAGTACAAAAACGAGAAAATTTTGCCCTAATATTTTGCCAATTAAATAAATGTTCCTATCTTTGCACCCGCTTAACGGCAAGTAAGGATTGATTCGCTAGCTCAGCAGGTAGAGCACAACACTTTTAATGTTGGGGTCTTGGGTTCGAGCCCCAAGCGAATCACCAATCGAAAAAGGACTTCTTAGGAAGTCCTTTTTTGTTTTTGCCATATCTCAGACTGGCCCATATTTTGATGGGGTCCTGCGACTTCTCCACCGTCCCCTCCGTATTGCCCGGCTTGCACTACTACGTAGAATACTCTCAAAAAACGGGGTAAAAATCCCAGTTAGAGAAATATTTTTCCCCAGTTAGCGAGTTTTATTTCTCTAGTTAGAGAGATTTTTTTCTCTAGTTAGAGAAATTTTCCGCGCTAACTGGGGAAATTTCAGTAGAAAACTATCAAAATTCTGCCCTATAATCCAGCGGCATTTTGCGCTTCATTCAGATAAATAGGTGCAGTTGCTTTTTATCCCACAATCCACTTGCTTCCAGGCAGATAAGTGAGCAACTTGGTGGTGACGATGGTGCAGACAAAGGTGAGAATGGCAATGCAAGGAATGGTCCACTCTACCGGCAACAGGGGTTGGGTCACATCACCGTTCACCATCCACTTGGCTATGGGAGCCAGGAAGAGGAGATGCATCAGGTACATGCCGAAGGTAAGACGGGAGAGACCGGTGACCCACTTGGGAGCCTCGACCTGACGGATGCAGGAGAACAAGAGGAAGGCTCCCCACGTAGCACAGAGCACATTGGGGGTGCAGAACTCCCACGACCACTCCAGCAGCGGGGTCTCGATCAACTGGCCGGGTACACCCTTCCACCAGAAGGACCAGCCGGTGAAGATGGCTCCCACTGTCAGACAAACGGTACCCACCACCAGACGGCGGTTGATGTCCCAGTTGAGGTGGCAACGGATGTAATGAGCCAATACTAAATAGCCGAGATAACCGGAACAGTACCAGAACATGTGGTAACGGTTCCAGAAACATTCGCCCCACAACTCGGGAGAGATCCAGTGGTGGAGCCAGGGCATGAGGGTAGAGAATACAAAAAGAGCGATGAAAATCAGCTCTTCACGCGCAGTAGCCCGCTCCAACCAGGGAGAGACCACGGGAATAATCAGGTAGAGACTGATGAGGGGGAACATGAACCAGAGATGACCGGCCATGGAGGGGAAGTTAAAGGGAATCATCTTGAGGTCGTTAAGCGACTGTTCCCACGTCATGCCGCCCCACAACAGGGGGAGCAAGCAATAGATCAACGAGAAGCATAGAAAGGGGGGCAAGATACGCAGGAATCGCTTGCGGTAGAACTGTGTCATGGTCACACCAGGCTTCATCGGCACCAGCAGATAAGCGGAAACTATCATAAAGAGGGGCACACTGATGCGTCCCAATGCACCATCGTAGAAGGATACCCAAAAGCGGTTAGACTCGTTGGCCAACATCGACATATTTCCGGCCAGTCCGGAAGAGTCGGCTCCATAAAAATTCTCACTGGCATGGACCAGCATCACT
Organism: uncultured Mediterranea sp.; assembly: GCA_946056155.1. Classification (GTDB taxonomy): domain Bacteria; phylum Bacteroidota; class Bacteroidia; order Bacteroidales; family Bacteroidaceae; genus Bacteroides. The sequence continues at coordinate 11,463 of CAMGIP010000012.1, forward strand.
AAAAAGCAGGCTACAATGCGGATGTAGTCAATGAAAACTACCCTCTCCATCTGTTCTCTCTGTTTCATTATGTGACTATTATTTTTAGTTATACATATTCCGTTGACAAGTTAACGAGTTGATTTTCTGTTGGCAGGTTGATAATCAAGTGGGTCAGTTGATGAGTTGACCAATTGACCCTTGGCAGCATGTCAAGGAGATGCGAAGCCCGATATACTTCTGCTACAACAAGACAAAAGTAAAACAAAAAAACGAGAAATCACAACCTTACGGAAAAGAAAAAGGTGGACCGCCATGAAAACGATTATTCTCCATGACGTTCCACCTTCTTTATCGAGGGACTGAATGAACGGCCTCTTTCCCTAAAGGCTAAATTAATGACCTATGTAGCCGAGAGAAGGATGGGTAATCTCTTCATCCGAGAGCAGAACACACTGTCTCTTTATCCGATTATCCGAATGAAAAAATTACCAGCCCGGGTTCTGTTTGAACTGCGGACAGAGGTCCATCTCTACCAGAGGGATGGGGAGCAGCTCATTCTTGTTCTTCTTGGTGTAATCCACGCAGGGATAGAAGGCATATCCGCCACTATACCAGTTCACGATGTCCTGAGCTGTCTTGCGGATGCTCTCGTAATAGATACCCCAGCGCACCAGATCCTGACGACGGTGTCCCTCAAAGGCCAGCTCGTAGGCACGCTCGTCGCGTACAGCCTGCTGGAAGTCAGCATACGACATGCCCGTAGCCAGGTCAGAAGCGCTGTTGGCAACGTTGGTCGGCATGCCGAATCCACGGCGGCGCACCGCGTTGATGGCTTCGTAGGCTTCAGCAGTCGGACCCTGTTTCCATTCATTCAGTGCCTCGGCATAGAGCAGGAGTACATCGGCATAGCGCAACACATACCAGTTGATGTTGGACATGTTGGCATCAATCAGACAGTTGGCACTCTCCACATACTCTTCAGTATCCCACTTTCTCGGACATACCTTATTTATGTAGGTCTTCTTCAGATCATCCTTGGCATCATCCTTAATGGCATCCTCTATCATGCCCGCGGTAGATATCAGCAGTTTTACTCCATCCTTACCGGTGGTCTTGTCCTTACCATAGACATAGTCGGCAAAGGAGAGTTCCCATCTGCGGTCCAGCTCGCGTGACTTCCAGTCTCTGAGGAAGGTGGGGATAACCTTCCAGTTGCCTGCATTGCGTACAGCCGGAATACCGCTGGCCTGCACACCATTCCATTTGCCAATGCGTCCGCAGGGATCATTGGCCGCAGTACCGGTTACGGTAGGTGCATAGAAGCTCACCTCAATGAGGCTCTCCTGGGGGTTCCACACCCCGTTACAGGTGTTCTTCCAGAGCTGTTCATAATCGGGCAGCAGGTGATGTTTGCCCGACTCCACCAGGATTTTGGCGGTTTTGGCAGCCTCTTTCCACTTGCTCGTGTCATTCACGGGATTTCCAGCCCAGGTGGCATAGACCTTGGTCAGCAGACCGAGGGCGGCACCCTTGGAGAAGCGGTAACTGTTGTCGGAGCGGATATCATCGTCCACGGCATAGGGAAGGTTGTCGATCGCATAGAGCAGATCGGCCTCAATGAACTTATAGACCTCCTCGGGTTCGGCCTGCACAAAAGTGGAGGGGTGCTGCTTGGACTGCGCGGTGGAGGTCATCAGCACCACGTGGCCAAACCAACGCTGAAGTTCAAAGTAGTAGAGTGCACGCAAGCAACGGGCCTCTGCCATATAGACCGCGGCCAAGCGATAGTTCTTGTCATCGTAGCTGTTCATCCGGCTACCAAGCGTCTCAATGAAGTCGTTGGCATCGTAGATGGCATTATACAGGTTGGCCCAGGTAGTGGCTATCTCATTCTGCGAGCTGGTATATTGGTTGGAAGGTATGGCACGCAGACCCACCGTGGAGCTACCCTCCACCTTGGCCAGGTCGTTGGGCAAGGTGAAGTAGAGCGAGAGATGGAAACCATAGATACCGTCCCTTACCATGTCGCGATAGACCCCTTTCAAAATGGTCTCCGCTTCGGTGGCATTCTTCAGGTAGTCACTTTTTTCGATTTCCGTGAACGTGGTCTCGTCCAGGGAGCAGGACGAAGCGAGAAGTGCTCCGGCCAATGCGAGAGAATATGCTAATCTTTTCATTGTCATAATCGTTGTTAGAATTGGATTTCAGCACCAAAGGTGAATACTCGGCTCTTGGGATAGGCACCCCAGTCAAATCCCGGCATCAGCGGGCTGCTCTTCATGTTGACTTCGGGGTCATATCCGCTGTACTTGGTCAGGCAGAAGAGGTTCTGTGCCGTGGCATAGAGGCGCATACGACTGATGTAGGCCTTACGGGTCCACTTCTGGGGCAGGGTATAGCCCAAGGTGATGTTCTTCAGACGGAGGAAAGAGCCGTCCTCGATGAAGCGGGAGTAGAGCTCGTACTTGACGTAGCCTTTGGCCGAGGGCACGCGGTTGGAGGCGTGGGTCGGTGTCCAGCGGTCGGCCGCTTCTACCAGCTGGTTCACCCGCTCATCCTGGGTCTGAGTGTTGAACATACGGGTGGCGTTATAGACGTCATTGCCATACTGGAACTGGAACATGAAACTGAAGTCAAAGTGCTTGTAGTTGAAGGTATTGGTGATACCTCCGTACCAGTCGGGCTGACCCTGTCCTATCACGGTACGGTCATCGGGCGTGATGACCCCATCACCATCGATATCCTTGTACTTGACCATACCCGGTTCCACCGCCTTACCGGCATGTTCGCTGATGTCGGCAATGCCCGGTTTGAGCTGTTGGGTACCATCGGGGCGGATATCAAAATCAGACTTCTGATAGACACCGTCAAACACATAACCATACATCTGACCCAAGGGTTGACCTACGATAGCAATATAGTCGTTCTTGTTGAAGTTGCTGTTGAAGCCCGTGGCCGACTGGATGTAGGTGTTGCCGTCCTGGAGTGCCTTGAGCGTATTCTTGATAAACGAGATATTGAAGTCGGTCTGCCAGATGAAATTCTTGGTCTGGATATTGGTGGTGTTGAGATTAAGTTCAATGCCCTTGTTCTGAATCTTACCGATGTTCTGCCATTGCGAACCGAAACCGGTGACGTAGGCCAGCTTCTGTGCCAGCAGCAGATCCTTAGTATTCTTCACGAAATAGTCAGCCGTGAAGTTGACGCGGTTCTGGAAGAGGCCGAGATCGATACCCACGTTAGTGGTTGTGGAGCCCTCCCACTTTAGGTTCTTATTGGCCAGCTGCTTAGGTTTCAGCACCGTACTGGTACTCTGTCCTATGCCATACTTGCTGCTTTCATACAGATCCATGGAGAGGTTGTTGCTGATGCGGTCGTTACCTACGGTACCCCATCCCAAGCGAAGCTTCAGGTTGGAGACTGCGGGCAGACGCTTCATGAAGGCCTCCTCCGACACACGCCAGGCGGCTGAGAACGAGGGGAAGTAGCCCCACTTGTTGCTGTTGGAGAAGACGGTAGAACCATCGGCACGGATGGTGGCGGTAAAGAGGTAGCGGTTGGCAAAGTTGTAGTTGCCTCGGGCGAAGTAAGAGAGCAATTTCTTCTCGCTCTTTGAGGTCGATACGCTGCTCGGGGTGGCACCGATACCCAAATTGTCATTACCCATATTGGTGAAGGGGAAGTCCTTGGCCTGTCCGTAGAGCAGTTCGGAACTGCGGTAGGCAAACTCATGACCCAGCATGATGTCGAACGAGTGAAGTTTGTTGATCTTCTGCTTGTAGGTCAGCGTATTACTGCTCTGCCAGCGGAGATCTTTCTGCATCTGTGTAGAGCCATAGGCGCCTCCGCCACGCAGTGCCTGGCTGGACTCCTCACCGTAGAAGAGGTCGCGTCGGGTATTGGTGGTGTTGTAGGTGGCCGCAGCCTTGAAGGTGAGGTTCTTCATCAGCTGTACGGTGAGCGACATGTTGGCGCCCCACAATTCAGTCTGTCGGCGGTCGGTCACCGCTTCTGCCTGCTTGATGGGGTTTACCTGGGAGTAGTTGGATCCACTGGCCAGCTCCAACGGGTCAATGGCTGCGTTCAATAGCTCCTCGTTGGAGATGGTGTTACCTCCCGTAGGACGGGCACGGAGCAGGTTGGAGAGCACGTTGAGCGTACCGCCGGTACCTGCCGTGCCGATACCGATCTTCACGGTATTGGCATAGTTGACGGTGGCATCGAGCGTCAGGAACTTGGTAATCTTCTGGTTTAGACGCAATTTACCGGCATTCTTCTTGTAGCCGCTGTTGGTGAAGATACCGTTCTCGTCGAAATGTGAGAAGGAGGCGGCATACTTGGTATCCTTGGTACCTCCGCTGATGCTGAAGTCGTGGTTCTGTGACCAGGTGGAGCGGAAGGCTTGATCCTGCCAATCCACGCCACCCTCGTGCAGGTAGTCATCGAGTGTCTGGAAGCGGTAGGGGTTGCCCTCGTCATCCACACCCTCCTTGTAATAAGAGGTGGCGTACTTGATGGGATCAATCTCCATCTGCAACTTTACAAACTCGTAGGGTGAGAGCAGGTCCAGGGTCTTGGCGATGTTGCGGTAGCTGGCTGAGCCGTTGTAGGTAATCACCGGCTTACCCTCCTTACCCGACTTGGTGGTCACCAATACCACACCGTTGGCGGCACGAGCACCATAAATGGCCGATGCCGAAGCATCCTTGAGCACCTCCACCGAGGCAATGTCGGAGTTGGCGATATAGTCGATGTTGCTCACTTCAAAGCCATCGACAATGTAGAGGGGAGAGGAGTCACCGTTGACGGTGCCCACACCACGAATCTTGATGTCGAAACCGGAACCCGGGGTACCATCGGATTGGGTAATCTGTACACCAGCAATCTGTCCGCCGAGTGCCTCCACCACCGAACCGGTCTTGAACCCTTCGATGGATTTGGAACCTACCGACGATACCGAACCGGTGAGGTCACTCTTCTTCATACTACCGTAACCCACAACCACCACCTCATCGAGCATGGCGTTGTCCGATTCCATCTTGATATTCAGTTTCTTCTGCCCTTTGACCTTCAGTTCCTGGGTCTTGTAGCCGATATAGCTCACCACGAGGGTAGCATTGCTCCCCGCCTTAATGGAATACTTACCATCAAGGTCGGTAATCACCCCTTTCTGGGTATTCTTCACCTGTACGGTGGCTCCGATGAGGGGAGCGTCGGTCTCATCAAGGATGACACCGCTTACCGTGATTTCCTGGCCCCAAACGGTCATGGCCAGCAGGAGGGCCAAGAGGGTGGCATACCCTCTTTGGCTCCATGCGTTCTTTATGAATTGAAATGTATGCATAGAAATCTGTATTATTCGTTAAAACTTGGTGTCAAACCAGAGGGCGATGGGGAACATCTGTTTACCGCTGCTGACATTGGCCTCATTGCCGTCCTTGACAAAGGTTATCTGTCCAATCATCACACCGTTGGCATAGCCATTGTCGTCCAGCCACTTGTTGGGGTTGACCTTCACGGCACAACCGTTGGCGTTATCCACGTAGGCCAAGGGGGCAGAGAGTCCGGTAGCCTTGGTGATGTTGTCATAGTACGACAGCGGCCATTTCTGTCCGTAGTTTGGAGCAGCCACACCGATGGAGGCGTAGTATGCCTGCCAGAGGATGGACATGAAGTTGTCTGTGGCTGTAGCGCTGGGCTGTCCACTCTTATGCTGCTTAGGTCCGTTGATGTTGTAGTAGTTAAAGGTACGACGATAGTCGGACTTAAAGAGAGAGAGGTCGCTCAGGCCAGTGATTTCAGGGGCCACAGAGCTTCCGCCCGTCTTGGGGTTCACCTGGAAGACAAATGGAGTATAGTTGACTGTCACCCCATCCACCGCTGCCGAGCAGTGGATAAAGATCGGTGTGCGAACCACTGTCTCTCCGACAGTACCCTTACCTGTGGTGGCCTGAATGAGTACCACCAGCACTTTGGCATTGGTCCATCCACCGGTGAAGGTCACGGTACCTGCCTCATCAATAGCCACAGTGGTGACGCTTGAGCTACCCTTCACCACGCTCCACTCTACCTCTACTCCTTCGGGCAGATCGGTCTCTGCTACAGGGATAGAGAGTGCCAGCAGGTTGGCCTGCGAGGTGACTCGATACTGCGAAGCATAGCTCTTAGCGGGGGTGAGGCCGAGGTTATTGCCCCAATGGATATAGGTGAAATAGTAGGGGTTCTTCACAATGGTCAGTTTGAAGGATGCCTGTTGCTCGCTCTTGACGTTCTTGGCCTGCACGGTCACGGTATATTCGCCGAGCGGGATGGTATTGCCCTGCTTGGCCGATACGGTACCGGTGTGGGCGTCAATGGTGAGGTCGGCCAGCTTCTCATCCAAGTTGACGAATGAGTAGGTCACCTCATCGCCATCCACCGTCTTGACAGGAATCTCAAAGGCCGATGCCTGGATGATCTCCTCCTTGTCGTCGTAGGCCAGCGTGGTTATCGGGCGGATATAGGCCACGACATCCACCTGATAGGCCGCCGCAAACTCCTTGCTGCCGTAGGCGTTGGTGGCCTTGACCGATACGCTGTACGAACCGCCGATGGGCAGCTGGTTGCCCTCTGCAATGGAGAGGACACCGGTGGCAGGATCAATATGTATCTCAGAGGTCTCGGGTACGATCGAAGCGATGGAGTAGGTCAATCCATCGGTTGAGCCCTCCAGAAGAGGAGCTACAGAGGTGAAGGCGTTGTGCTCTTCCACCTTGGCATTGTTGGGCGCATAGGTGAGGCTGAGCGGACCTGAGGTGACGTCGATCTCCAAGGCATCCACAAAGAGTCCCTCTTCCGACTCCTCATCCACGGCAGCGGTCGTCAGCTTCAGGTCTATCACATACTTGCCCGGCTTCAGGCTTGACTTGCCCCGAACGATAGAGATGAGACCGCTGTTGCTGATGGTAAAGAAGTCATTCTTCTCCACCAGCGTTCCGTCACGGCGTACATTGGCAATGAGGTATTTACGGATGCTGATGTGGTTGCCTTGTGTAGTAACCTGCGCGGTAGGCAGCTCTACATCGCTCTGTTCATCCACCACATCGGCAAAGTTCACCTGCAGCTTTTCTGGCGTTACGCTGATACCTTCGGGCACCACATTCATCATGTGGATGCTCACGATGTCCTTGAACTCATAGTAGTTGCCGTTGGAGTTGCAGGAGATGGAGAGCGTGTAGAGTCCCACGGCCAGCGAGCTGGTATTCTCCAACGTTATGGCGCCAGTAGTGGCCGAGATGGTGAAGCAAGAGGTCTCCACCGGCTCGCCATCCCGTTTCACTTGGGTAATGGCAAAATCAGACGGGGCAGCACCGATGTAGCTGGGCCCGTCTAAGGTGAAGCTCATGGAGGGGCCAATGTCGGTAAGACCGGCATAGAAGATGGCAAACTTCGTAGAGTCGGTCGTCTCAGGGTCTGTGCAAGAGGCACCTGTGAGCCCCCATCCTATGGCCATGACGGCCGCCATGAATCTCAAGATTAGATGTTGAAGGGTAAGTTTCATGTTCGGGAGTTGTTAAATTTATAATGAATAGGATAATTCGTAGTTCTTGTCACCTACAGTCACTTCCACGGCTGCCCCAGAGGCATGGAAGGTGCCAGCAGGAGTATCGCTGTTGTCAGTGAAGCGTGCGCTGATGTTGAGCGACTCGATGTCGCCCTCTGTCTGGAAGGGGTAGATGACGGTAATAAAACGGGCCGCACCCTCAGCAGGCTTGGTAATGTCCACCTGATAGAAGCGGCGCTGGGCTGTCTTCTCACCCAGTTTCTCGGAGACGTAGGCGGTGTTGTTGAGGGCATTATAGCCTTCGGTTGTCTCTACAAAGGTGCGGAAGAGCATGTTGTTATTATCTGAGAATGAGGTATGTGCGCCATACTGATACTGACTGCTCAGGTCATCGATGATGACGTTGTCCTTGGTGGGACAGAGCTTGAAGTTGAGGTTGACCACAGGGGTTGAACCGCTGCCATATCCCTCATCGACCAGGACAAAGAAGGTGCGATCGACAAAGAAGACGGCACGGCGGTGGGTCAGGTCACTGTAGGAGGCATTCTCCGTGACCAGAATTTCGGTATTGCCCTGGGTCTTCTGCAGGAGCAACTGCCCCTTCATGCGGCCCGAGGGAATGTTGGCTCCTTCACGGGTCATGGTATTGTGCATCTTGGTAGCGGCAAAAGCGGCGCGGTCGGCATTGCTGGCTGAGGTGCCTCCGTAGGAATATACACCGGCATCGGGACAGAAGTTGCGGCCGTTGCGGTAGAGGCCGAAGGTGCCGTTATCGGCCTGGCAGTGCCATTTGTTGTCGGGATTGTTGTTGTTCTTCAGCACCATCATGGTGGCATCCGCTCCCCAACCACTGCGCAGTATGTAGTAGCCGGAAGCGCTGTAGAGCTGTACCAGCTCCTGCGGTGCCCTGCCCTGTTTCCGCTCAGAGGCCATCCAGAGGAACTCCTGGTCGTCCGGGAACATCTCCACATACTTCTTCAGATTCTTGATAATCACGCTCTTGGTATAAGAGGAGGAGCGGGTATCATTGAAATTGTCAATGGAGTAGTTGGGGTAGATGATGTCCATGACAAATCGGGCTGCCTTGCGCAACAGGTCGGTGTAGTTAGCGGGGAAGAGAGTGAGTTTGTTGTTGACCTGAGCCAGCTTGTAAATGCTGTAGAAGTCATCCACCACACCGATGTGGTAGCTGGGGTCCAACTCGCATTGCACGCCATCGGCCAAGAATTGTCCGGTCACCTGCTCGCTGATCTTGGCAGCACCCTCGGCAAGCCACTCGGAGGCTTTCTTGAACTCGGGCATCAGCATGCCGGCTGAAGCCACCGCCTGTACCTGAGTCACGTAGATATTGCTACCGTCTGTATAATAATTGCGACGCACACACTCTACCTCATCGGCCAAGGCCACGAGGAAGGTAGAGAGCCATTCAGGGGTGAAGTTGGTAGATTGGATGAAATAGGGCATCATATCCATCTGACTCATGGCTCTCTCAGCCGGCTGCAGGCCGTGCCATTGGGGATTCTGGCTATCGGTAGTACCTTCGGGACAGGGGAAGGTCTGCAACCAGTCACCATAGACCTCCATCCAGGACTTCACATACTTCTCATCGCCGGTCACCCGATAGGCCTTGGCCTGAGACATCATCCATTGGTGACGGTGAATCTGCGACTTGAATTCCTGATCGGTAATCTCCTGTGGCACATAGCTCCAGTCGATCTTTCCATCTTTAAGGAAGGAGTAATAGAGATCCAGTCCGTCCTGACCGGTAGATTCCTTGAAGTTTCGGATATAGAATCGGTACTCCAACGCTTGGTCGGCAATGTTTAGTTCCGCCGTCGTCAGGGAGGGGTTGATAAGGTTGATGTTCGGATTAGTGATTTCTGCGCGGTTGCGGTAATACTTGAGCAGCTCGTAGGCTGCATAGTAGTACTCCTGGACCTCGACATAGGATTTCACCTTCTCCAGACCGGGATAGTCGAGATTGATGACCTCAAAGAGTCTGGCGTCAATCACATCCCCCGGTTTGTTATCCGGCAACACAACCACGTTGTCGGCCACATCGCCCGAAGCGACAATTTCCTCATCGTCTGTACAGGCGGTAAGAGACCATGCCCCCACCGTGCAGAGCGTGATAAAAAAGAAAATGTTTCTCATATTGCAATTCAATTTATAATTATTCCATTCTGATTTCGCATGATATAGCCTTATTCAAAGTTATTTAGTTGACAAGTTATTTCTTTTGCTGCTATTTTGCGGTTAGCGTATCCACTTGCCTCCTTGTCAACTAAAAGAACTCCTGTTCATTTCAACGGCTCTTCGTGGTAACCGGCCAGATTGTAGCAAACCGGAACGGTGCTGTTGCCTACGCGGTAGATACCGAACTTGAAGTAGTAACCCTCCTCGTCGTTGCGGCCTATCAGTATCTCCTCCTTATTCACGATGTGCTTCTTCACCTCTTTTCCCGACTGGGGATAGGCCATGGTCACATCCAACATACCCGGTTTGAGGATGGTCTGCTCTTCTCCACCGTACGTAGTCCAACGGATTTGCACCTGGAAGGTAATCCAACACTCCTTGGGAAACTCCTCAAGGGGCATCTTGTAGGCAATGGTAGAGGCCTTGAAGGTGGAAGTAACGGGACGCATCACCGCAGTCTTGGCCACATTGGCATTACAGCGGTCGCTCTTGTCAGTGAGCCACTTGCGGTCGGAGTTGGCCTTGATGTAGAAATAGCCCTGCGAGAAGCCGAAGGCCAACGGGGGATAGCCGCCCTGCTCAATGAGCCAACCGTTGGGCTTGCCGGCCTTGTAGATGGTATCGTCCTTGGCATTGACCTGGGCCACCTTATCGTGCGCCACATTGTTCTTGAAAATCATCCGCTTCTCCATCTCAAGAAACTCCTCCACGGAGAGCCTCTTCACCACCCCTTGCGGATCGGAAACCAAGGTGCGGCTCGGCATACCGTGCCACTGGGCAAAGATGGTGGATACCTCCTTGTCGAGCTCGCGCGGTATATATATGGAAAAGGTATAGCTCATGGAAGAGCCTTGCGGGCAACTGCCTTTGCCGTAGTGATAGACCGTCTTCATCTTCTGGGCCTGAGGATAGGTCTCTGCCGGCAGGTTGCGGAAGTCGGCAGCGGTAGCATAGCAATAGCTGAGCTCGGCACGCCCTTTGGTTTCACCGGGAGCATACCCCTTGAGGGTGTTGTCTTCTTCCCGTAGCTCAAACCGATAAGAGGGCTTGCCCTGGAAGAGACAGGAGTGGTCGGACTGGATCGCATGAGGAGCCTTGGTACCTACAGCCACCCAGCGGTTGTCGATAATCTGACGTACACGGGCAGAGTCGGTCTGTACATTGACCCGTGCCTTCAATGGTACAAGTTGGGCATGTGCCTGGAAGAGGGTCACCAAGGAGAGGAGACCAGCAGCGATGAATAGTGTTTTTTTCATTCTCTATAGGTATTAAATATGTTGCTTCTTCAAGAAGAAAAGTAGGTGTTTCATACGATATAGACACAGGGTATGATTTGCCGCGGCTAAAGTAGTGGGTCTTGCCCGAATAGCGGTAGTTTTCTGTCTCAAAGTTTGCAACTATTGTTTTGAAGAGATTCTTTTCAACAATATTGGGGTCAATTCAACAATATTGCTATGGATTATGCACAGCTATGGCTGCAATAATAGATAAAAAAGTAGCATACATCAAAGAAAAAGGCGTAATTTTGCCAACGATAAGCGATTCATATCTTGTGATAAAAACAGCCGATAGTACTTCATGAAGATGAACCTTGATAATTATAAAGCTATGAAAATAGTGTCGTACCTCTTACTGCTTTTTGGAATCACCTTCCCTCTGCTGCTCCACGCGGATATCACCGAGGATATCCGGTTCAGTCACATTGGTCTGGAGGAGGGACTCTCACACAGTACCATCTTTGCCATCCAACAGGACAAAGAGGCAAACATGTGGTTTGCCACGTACGACGGCCTGAACAAGTATGACGGTTACCAGTTCACCATTTACCGCCATCAATACAACAATCCCCACAGCATAGCCAGCGACATCACCCGCTGCATCTCAGTGGATGAGGCTGACCGTATATGGATAGGTACGCGCGAAGGACTCTCGCTCTATCACCACCGCAAGGATAACTTTTCCAACTATGTGTACCGCAAGAACGGTACGAATGCTGCCGTGAGCAGCATCATACCAATCAAGGAGAAGTGGCTCATGGTGGCTACAGCCGATGATGTCCTGCTCTTTGACATTAAGAATGAACGTTTCCGCACCGACACGCTGACCCTGCTGCACAATCTCCACCCCTCGACGCTGGTACGCCAGGGCGACTGTGTCTATATCAGCGCGGAAGAGGGTATCTATAGCTATACCCTGTCACAGGGCTCGTTGGAGAAACTGGTGAGTCTGCCTGCAGGACTTCAGATACACGCCATGCTCTGCCAGAAGTTCAACCGGCTCTGGCTGGCTACTGAAGGAGAGGGACTCTACCTGTTGGACCTCAAGACAAAGGCGCTGAAGAATTACCGCTACCAGGATGGCAAGTCTGGTCTGAATTCCAATTATGTACGCTCCTTAGCACTGGACACGGAGAACCGATTGTGGGTGGGGACCTACGGCGGACTGAATATCTATAGGGAGGGGAACGATACCTTCCTCTCCATCAAGAGTTCGGAAAGTCAGGAGGGGAGCCTGTCACAAAACTCGGTCAGAAGCATCTTCCGCGATGCTCAGGGAGGCATGTGGCTGGGCACTTACTGGGGAGGAGTGAATTATTACCACCCCTTGTGCAACCGATTCCTGCGCATCAGACACCGCCCTTTCCAAAACTCCCTGAGCGACAACGTGGTGAGCTGCATCGTGGAAGACAAAAAACAGAACCTTTGGATTGGTACCAGCGACGGCGGACTGAACCTTTATGACAAGAAATCCGGAAAATACCACAATTATCTGTTCAACAACGACATACACTATGTACCTTTCAAGGATATCAAAACGGTATATGTGGATGAAGAGCACCACATGGTCTATGTGGGAGCACATGCCGGAGGAATGATGGTGCTCGACACCCGAACCGGCAAGACCCTATACTATAACCGGGAGAACAGCGACCTGCCCAGCAACCATGTCTATTCCATCATCTCAGACCCACAGGGGGGACTATGGATAGCCACCCTGGAGTACCTGCTCCACTTTGACGCTGTGCGCCAACACTTTACCCCGGTGAAAAAGATCACGAAGGAGGGACATCAACCTGATACCTATTACCGACTGCTCTTCAGAGACAGCAAGAAACGAATATGGGTAGGTGCAGAGAGGGGACTGTTTGTATTCAACCAGCAAGAGGCTGACCTGCAGCCCTGTAAGGATTTCAACCTCCCCACAGCCCTCAGACAATCGTTTGTCAACTGCATCTACGAGACCTCATCCGGCCAGCTGTGGATAGGCACGCGCAATGGACTCTTTGCCCTCAAGGAGAAGGAGAACCAGGTGGAACAGTACACCACCACCCACGGACTGCCCAGCAATGTCATCTACGGGATTCTGGAAGATGCCTATTGCCGGCTGTGGATCAGCACCAACCAGGGACTGAGCTGCATGAATCCAGGGCAAGTGAAGTTCCGCAACTTTACCATCCTGGATGGTCTGCAGAGCAACCAGTTCAATGCCGGCTCCTACTGCCGGAAAGAGGATGGCTATATGCTCTTCGGCGGCATCAATGGTATCACCGCCTTCCGTCCGGAGACTCTGATAGACAATCCCTATACCCCCAAACCGGTCATCAACCGACTGTATGTCCATAACAGGGAGGTTAAGCCCGATGATGAGACGGGAATCCTCCGGGACCACATCGCCTATGTGGACCACCTCACTCTCTCCTCCTCGCAAAACTCCTTTGCCCTCTCGTTTGTTGTCTCCAACTACATCGCCGGCAAGCACAACACCTTTGCCTACAAGTTGGAGGGGTACAACAAGGAGTGGTACCGACAGAACGACATCAGCCATGTCTCCTACTCCAACTTGCCGGCGGGGGAGTACACCTTCTGCCTGAAGGCGGCCAATAACGACGGGGTGTGGAACGAGGAGGTCACCCGGCTGCACATCCGCATCTTGCCGGTGTGGTATCGTACTTGGTGGGCCATTCTGCTCTTCGTCTTGCTCGCCGCCCTGCTGTTGTTCGGCATCCTGCGCTTCTTCTGGATGCGCAAGATCATGAAGGATGAGATACGCATGGAGCGTCTCGACAAAGAGAAGCAGGAGGAGATCAGCCAGATGAGAATCCGCTTCTACGTCAACATCTCACACGAGCTGCGTACACCCCTCACCCTCATCGTAGCTCCCCTGCAGGAGCTGCTCAACCGGGTCAGCGGCTACTGGGAACGCGAACAACTACTCTACGTGCAGCGCAACACCAACCGACTGCTCCATCTGGTCAACCAACTGATGGATTTCCGACGGGCCGAACTGGGTATCTTTGAACTCCGCGCCGTCTATTCCAACGCCAACAAGCAGGTGATGAGCTGTTTCAAGAACTACGAGAGCCTCTCCAGGAGGAAAGAGATAGAATATAACTTCTTTACCGAACTGCAGGATAAGCAGGTGCTCTTCGACGAAAACTACCTGGACCTGATTGTGAACAACCTGCTCTCCAATGCTTTCAAATACACCCCTAACGGGGGACGCATCACCGTCAAACTCTATCTGAAGGAGAAGCAACTGGTGCTGCAGGTGACCGATACAGGCATAGGCATACCGCCGGAGAAGCAAGACCGGATTTTTGAACGGTTCTACCAGATGGAGAACGGGCATGAGGGGAGTGGCATCGGGCTCTCCCTGGTGCAGCGGCTGGTGGAGTTGCATCACGGAAGGGTAACCTTGGAGAGCGAAGTGGGCAAGGGCACGACCTTCACCATCTACCTGCCTCAGGAGGAGTCGGCCTACAAGCCCGAAGAGCTGCTGGGCAACAGCGAGGATACCGGAGAACGGCGGGTCTATTCCACCAACGCCAAAGACATCTACATCGGTGAGGAGGAGCAGATGGAAGAGGAACAACAGAAAGAGTCCACGGAAGATAATGCCAAACGGGGTACACTCTTGATCGTGGAGGACAACCAGGAGCTGAGACAGTACTTGGTGGGGGGACTCTCCCCGCTCTTCAACCTGTTAGAGGCGGAGAATGGCCAGGTGGCTCTCGATATACTGAAAGAGCATGAGGTGGACCTGATTATCACCGATGTGCTTATGCCGGTGATGGATGGCGTGAAGCTGTGCAAACAGGTGAAGCAGAACCTGCGTACCTGCCACATCCCTGTATATATGCTCTCGGCCAAGGTAGATATCAAGCAACAGTTGAAGGGATTGCAGGTGGGAGCCGATGACTACATCGCCAAGCCATTCTCCTTGGAGGTACTGAAAGCCAAGGTGATGAACATGATGCGCACACGCTACCGCATCTTCGAATACTATGCCAACATGAAGGAGATAGAACCGGAAAAATTGACCAACAATACCTTCGATGAGGAGCTGCTGCGCAAGGCCATTGCGGTGGTGGAGAGGAATATGGACAACGTAGAGTTCTCTACCGAGCAGTTTGCACGGGAGATGAACATGAGCCGCTCCAACCTCCACCTCAAGCTGAAGGCCATCACCGGAAAATCGGCCATTGACTTTATCCATAAGATTCGCTTCAACCGGGCTTGCCAGTTGCTGAAGGAGGGTAAGTATTCGGTTTCGGAAATCAGCTTCATGGTGGGCTACAACACCCCCTCCTACTTCGCCGCACGCTTCAAGAAATATGTCGGCTGCCTCCCCACCGAATATGGGAAGAAATAGGCAATGACATACGGCATCTTCACAGGGTGGAGAAGAGAGGGAAATGGGAAAACGGGAATTCAGGAGGGGGCAAAAAGGGCGATGAAAAGAGCCATTTGCACAAAAACAAGAACAGAAAGACAATATTAGCATAGAAATGCGTAAAAGTGCGGACAACAAAAAACAATAGTATCATCCTTTGTCGGACGTTTGCCGTAGATTTGTAGTCGGGAAAAGTCCAGTTCGTACGCCGAATGGTTTTCCTTTCTTGCGACAGAAAAACATAGTCAAGCCTTTATAAACACACTATTAATTGATATGAAGAAGACATTACTTTTGGTTTGTGCAGTGGCGTCATTGCACGGACTCTACAGCTGTACATCCGGTCAGCCGGAAACAGATTACACCTGGTTGAAAAATGCGGTAAACAGCTCGGCGAAGCAACTGGAACAGACAGCGGCTGAGTTGGGTGATTCCCCCTTGCTGCCTCGCTCCATATGGACCGGATATGACATGGACTTCCTTTGCCGCCAGTTGGAGAGAGACCCCAAGACCTTCAAAGACTCTCTGCGGATGAAACCGGCCGCTGAAGCGTTGGGCACACGCAGATACTGCTTCTCAGTACGTGACTGGACCAGCGGATTTTTCCCCGGTTCACTCTGGTATGCCTATCAGCTGACCGGCAGCCAAGAACTGAAGAGAGAGGCCGTGAAGTTTACCAACTACCTCTACCCCGTACGGGAATATACCGGATCGCACGACATCGGCTTCATGATGAACTGCAGCTATGGCAATGCCTACCGATTGGCTCCCGCTGACAGCGTGCGCGAGGCCTTGGTCCAGACTGCCGACAACCTGTGTGGCCGCTTTGACGCTACCATCGGCTGTATCCGCTCCTGGGACTTCGGCCACTGGAATTTCCCCGTCATCATCGACAACATGATGAATCTGGACCTGCTCTTCCATGTCACTCACCTGACCAAGGACGACAGGTACAAGAACCTGGCCCTGAAACATGCCGAGACTACCCTAAAGAACCATTTCAGAGCAGACCACTCCTCCTACCATGTCGTTAGCTACAACAACGACGGTAGCGTGGAACTGAAGTGCACCCACCAGGGAAAGAACGATGAATCCTCCTGGGCACGCGGACAGGCTTGGGCGGTCTATGGCTACACCTCCTGCTACCGGGAGTCAAAGAACCCGCTCTTTCTGAAGCAGGCTGAGGATGTGGCTCACCTCATCATGAGAAGCGTGAAGACTGATGACCTGATTCCGTTGTGGGACTACGATGCTCCCGACACTCCGGAGACTCCGCGCGATGCTTCTGCAGCAGCCGTCACTGCTTCGGCGCTGATTGAACTCTCTACTTTGTGTGAGAACGGAAAGGAGTACTTGGACTACGCGGAAAAATTGCTCCAGTCGCTCTCTTCAGAGCGCTACTTGGCCAAGGTAGGCACCAATCAGGGCTTTATCTTGATGCACTCCACTGGCTCGCTGCCCAACGGTTCGGAGATTGACACCCCCATCAACTATGCCGACTACTACTATTTAGAGGCACTGGTACGCTATATGGAGGTGAAAGGTATTGACTTCCAGTCACTCTGAGTAGATTTTCCCTACTATTCAAGAACTTTACTTAATAATCACGTTAAGCATATTACTTATCATGAAAACCATCAGAATCAGCATCATATTCTCATTCATCTTTCTGGCTATGTCGCTTTCCGCCGGAGCTCAAGAACTGCGTAAAGAAGTTTTCGACCTGCTAAACCTGGAGGCTCAGGGACTGGAGAAGGTAAAGAGTGCCTGCGACCAGCAGCAATGGAAAGAGGCAGCAGAGGCCCTGCTGGATTACTACCGCCATCGGGAGGGTATTGCCAATCCGGACCTGAATCTGAAGAACATCAAGATTTCCAAAGAGGAACAGAAGTGGGCCGACGATGCGTTAGAACACACCTTCTTTGTTCATAAGGGCTATCAACCCTCCTACAACTATGGAAAGGATATCAACTGGCAGTACTGGCCGGTACAGGACAACGAACTGCGCTGGCAGCTTCATCGCCACAAATGGTTCACCCCCATGGGCAAGGCCTACCGACTGACCGGTGACGAGAAGTATGCCAAGGAGTGGGCCTACCAGTACATGGACTGGATCAAGAAGAATCCGCTGGTTCAAGTGAATAAGGAAGAGTATGAGCTGGCCAGCGCCGGTGAGGTCAAAGGGGCTGTGGAAAATGTACGCTTTGCCTGGCGCCCGTTGGAGGTGAGCAACAGACTGCAGGACCAGACTCTGCAGTTTATGCTCTTCATCAACTCCCCCTCCTTCACCCCTGAATTTCTGACGGAGTTTCTCCTGAACTACCACCGTCATGCCCTCCATATCCTGAACAACTACTCCGCCCAAGGGAATCACCTGCTCTTTGAAGCGCAGCGTATGGTGTGTGCCGGTGCCTTCTTCCCCGAGTTCAAAGAGGCCAACGGCTGGAGAGAGAGCGGTATCAGCATCCTCAACCGGGAGATTAAGAAGCAGGTCTATGCCGACGGCGGACAGTATGAGCTGGATCCCCACTACCACCTGGCCTCTATCAACATCTTCTGCAAAGCCCTGCGCATGGCCGATGTCAACGGATTCCGTCAGGAGTTTCCCCAGGAGTATGTCAACACCATCCTGAAGATGATAGAGTTCTATGCCAATATCTGCTTCCCCGACTACGGCAACCCCTGCTTCAGCGATGCCAAGTTGGGTGAACGGAAGGAGGAGATCCGCAACTACAAGGAGTGGCTCAAGATTTTCCCCGACAGTAAGTGGATACGTTACTACGCCTCAGAAGGCCGCAAGGGGGCTCCCCTGCCCTACCTCTCACACGGTGCACTCACCTCGGGATTCTTCACCTTCAGAAACGGCTGGACCAACGAATCCACAGTAATGGTGGTCAAGGCTGGCCCCAAGGGCGAATGGCATTGCCAACCCGACAACGGCACCTTTGAGTTCTGGTTCAACGGTCGTAACCTCTTTCCCGACAGCGGATCCTACGTCTATGCCGGAGACAAGGAGGTGATGAAACTGCGCAACTGGTTCCGCCGCACCGCTTCGCACAACACGCTAACGATGAACGAAAAGAATCTGGAAACTACTCAGTCTGTCACAAAAATGTGGAAAGAGGAGGGCAATGAGCAGATTCTGGTCACGGAGAATCCTCACTATCAGGGACTGACCCACAGAAGATCGGTATTCTTTGTTGATCAGACCTACGTGGTCATCGTGGATGAGGCCGTGGGCGAAGCCAAGGGTACCGTCAACCTCAACTTCCACCTGTGCGAGGGTAAAGTCAATCTCGACAAGAAGAACAACATCCTCACCACAGCCTATGAGGGGGAGAGCAACGTGAAGCTGCAATGCTTTGCCGAAAAGAAGGCAGAGATGAAGGAGAAAGAGGGATGGCGCTCCACAGCCTACCGCAAGCGGGTAGCCCGTACCGCCGTTTCGTTCGACGTGGAGAAGAACGATGCTGCACCCGTACGCTACATCACCGTCATCTATCCCTCAAAAGAGAGCGGTTCATTCCCCACCTTCAAGGCCAAATTCCTGAACAAAGGCTTCGACCTAAAGGGCGTGAAGATTGAAATCTCGCTCAACGGCAAGAAGCGTCAGTTAGGATATGAGCTGTAAAACAAGAGAACTGATTATGAAACATTTACCATACCTTACACTACCTATAGCTGCGGTGGCTTTCTCCTCGTGCAGTCCCAAGGAGGAGGTGAAGCGTCCCAACATCATCTTCATGATGACCGATGACCACACCACGCAGGCCATGTCGTGCTACGGTGGGCGTCTGTTGCAGACACCCAACATGGACCGAATAGCGAGCGAGGGCATCCGGATGAACAACTGCTACGCAGTCAATGCGCTCTCCGGCCCCTCCAGAGCCTGCATCCTAACGGGTAAGTTCAGCCATGTGAACGGATTCACCGACAACGCCAGCACCTTCAACGGTGATCAGCAGACCTTTCCCAAGCTGCTGCAGGCAGCCGGCTACGAAACCTCCATCATCGGTAAATGGCACCTGATTTCACAACCGCAGGGCTTTGACTACTGGTGCATCCTGATCGGACAGCACGAGCAGGGTGACTACTATAATCCCGATTTCATCGAAAACGGAAGGACAGTTCAGGAGGAGGGCTACGTGACGGATGTCATCACCGACAAGGCCATCGACTACTTGGAGCATCGCGACAAGAGCAAACCCTTCTGCATGATGTACCACCAGAAGGCTCCCCACCGCAACTGGATGCCCTCACCCCGACACTTGGGGATGTTCAACCATACGGTATTTCCCGAACCGGCCACCCTGTTCGACACCTACGAGGGCAGAGGCTCAGCCGCAAGGGAACAGGATATGTCCATTAAGCACACCCTCACCAACGACTGGGACCTGAAACTGCTCACTCGTGAAGAGATGCTGAAAGATACCACCAACCGCCTCTATGAGGTATATAAGCGTATGCCCAAGGAGGTTCAGGACAAGTGGGACTCAGTCTATGCCCAACGTATCGCGGAATACCGCAGCGGCAAGCTTCAGGGTAAGGAGCTAATCAGCTGGAAGTATCAGCAGTACCTGCGCGACTACTTGGCCACCGTGGTTGCAGTGGATGAGAACATCGGCAGACTGCTCAGCTACTTGGAAAAGACGGGCGAACTGGACAACACCATCATCATCTATACCTCTGACCAGGGATTCTTCCTCGGTGAGCATGGCTGGTTCGACAAGCGATTCATGTACGAAGAGTGCCAGCGTATGCCGCTCATCATCCGCTACCCCAAGGCCATCAAGGCGGGCAGGGTATCCAGTGCCATTGCCATGAATGTGGATTTTGCCCCTACACTACTCGATTTTGCCGGTGTGAAGATTCCGGCCGACATCCAAGGCCGATCGCTCAAACCCATCTTGGAGAATGAGGGTAAGGTTCCGGCCGACTGGCGCAAAGCGGCCTATTACCACTACTACGAGTATCCGGCCGAGCACTCGGTCAAGCGCCACTATGGCATCCGCACGGCCGACTTCAAACTGATTCACTTCTACAACGATGTGGATGAGTGGGAAATGTATGACCTGAAGAACGACCCCCAGGAGCTGACCAACCTCTATGACCATCCCGACTATACCAACAAACGGGTGGAGCTGATGCAGTTGCTCAAAGAGACCCAGGAACAATATGAAGACCGAGACCCGGAGGAACGGGTACATGAGCTGTTCAAAGGGGACAGACGGTTGATGAAGAATAGGTAGATTCAGTTGACAAACTGAAAGAATACTCTAAGACAATTATAAATTATAAATTGTAAATTAACCTCTATGAACCAATAACTTATATCATGGATAGAAGAATCTTTTTGAAACACACCGGCTGGTCATTGGTAGGGTTGGCTGCTTCCGGCAGTCTCCTCTCCGCCTGCCAGCCGGGAACGGCCAAGGGCAAGAAGGTAATGCCCTCAGCCAGTAACCTAAAGTATTTTTGGGGTGACCTACATAACCACTGTAACCTGACCTATGGACATGGCGATATGCGCTCAGCTTTTGAGGCCGCCAAAGCACAGTTGGATTTTGTCTCCGTCACACCACACGCCATGTGGCCCGATATACCGGGAGCTGACGATCCCCGGCTAAAATGGGTAATCGACTACCACACCGGCGCTTTCAAGCGGTTGCGTCAGGGAGGCTATCAGAAATATGTGGCCATGACCAATGAATATAACAAGGAGGGAGAGTTCTTGGCCTTCATCGGCTACGAGGCACACAGCATGGAGCATGGCGACCATGTGGCCCTCAACTATGACCTGGATGCCCCCTTGGTAGAGTGTACCTCTATCGAAGACTGGAAAAAGAATGCCAAAGGACACAAGGTATTCATCACCCCGCACCACATGGGCTATCAGACCGGATTCCGAGGATATAACTGGAGCTGCTTTACCGAAGGTGAGCAGACCCCGTTCGTGGAGATGTATTCCCGCCACGGACTGGCTGAAAGCGACCAGGGCGACTACAACTACCTGCACGACATGGGTCCGCGCCAGTGGGAAGGTACCATACAGTATGGTCTGGAATTGGGCAAAAAGTTCGGCATCATGGGTTCTACTGACCAACACGCCGGCTACCCCGGTAGCTACGGCGACGGCCGCATCGGTGTCCTGGCCGAATCGCTCACGCGAGACAAGATTTGGGATGCCATGAAAAACCGACATGTATGCTGTGCCACAGGAGATAAGATCAACATCGACTTCCGCCTCAACGATGCCTTCCCCGGCGATGTGGTACGCGGCAACAGCCGCCGCATCTACCTGAATGTAGAGGCAGGAAGCTGCATCGACTACATCGACATCGTGAAGAACAGAAAGTGCATAGCCCGACTGAGCGGTCCGTTACTGCCTGAAATGCCCCAAGGCGATCAAGTGCGCTGCAAAGTGAAGATTGAATTTGGTTGGAACCGCGAAGAGTGCTACGTCCATTGGCAAGGCAAGCTCTCGCTGAGCAAGGGAAGGATCAATGGCGTAGAGCCTTGCTTCAGAGGAGCAGCCTTCACCTCACCGCAGCCGGGCGAGCCAGAGTTTGAGACGAAGGTCAACCGGGTGCTCTCTGTCACGGAGAAGGAGACGGAGTTGGACATGTATAGTTCAAAGAACCCCAACACCACCACTCCGGCCATGCAGGCGGTGATTCTGGATGTAACCATGCCCAAGGATGGGCTGATTACGGCTGAGTTCAACGGGAAGAAGTTTGCCCATTCGCTGGGCGAATTGCTGGAAGGCTCACGCTCACACTTCATGGTCGGATGGCTCAGCGAAGCCATTCTCTTCAACCGAGCCATGCCGGAGAGCTGCTTCACCATCGAGCACTACATGGAGGATAAAGAGCCGGAAAGAGATACCGATTACTACTACATCAGAGTGCGTCAACGCGACCAGCAATGGGCCTGGAGCTCACCGATTTGGGTAGAGAGGATCTGATGCGCTATCCTATGTGATGCCCAGGTTCCAAAAGTTGTGGAGAGCAACAGCGAAATGCTAACGCAGTTGGAGCAGATATTTAAGTACCACGGAGGCCTCCTCCGTGGTCTCTTTGTCTATAGCCTCAAGCAAATCGGGACGGTCGGCAAAGAGCTCCTTCAGCCGATCCTTACCCACAAAGAGAGAGCGACCAGTGCTCATGTCCACTTCGTAATAGACCCGCTGCAACACCATACCTGAAACATTGATGGCATCGCCCACTTCGCCTCCGAGCTTCGTGGCCTCCTCCTTGACAATGGTGCGCGAAGCAGCCTGCCCCAAAGGTTGTGCACAAAAGAAGACATGCTTGCCAGCAATCAGCGCCTTGGCATACCAAGCTCCGAAACGGTAGTTCTTATAACGCATCTTACGGCAGTTGAGATAGAGTATCGTATCTGTCTGCACCGCATAGCAACGGCGCTTGATGTACTTGGAGAGTTGCTCATTGCCCACCGACTCAATCTTGAAGTCCGAGCCGCCCATCATATAAATCTGGGTCTTGGAACGCTGTTCCACGCGAAGGGTGGTCACCGTGTCTCCCGTATGCTCGAGCAGACTCTTCAAATTGGAGTACAACACCTGCTGTGCTGCACCCGAAAGGGTGCATGCTACCCACAGAATGAAGATGCAAATCGTCTTTTTCATAACACTACAGATAAAATCAGGCCGAAAGATACACTATTTATCCAAATAGTGCAAACTTGAAGCGCAAAAAAAGTAAAATCAACATAAATGTGCTACAAATTGCC
>CAMGIP010000013.1 GCA_946056155.1 uncultured Mediterranea sp.
CAAGGTGGGAATCAGATGTTTCCGGCTTACTATGTAGATGACCATCAGGGCACACACTATACTGGTGACTGCAAAGTAGAGATGTCCGGGTTCCATCCACTGCAATCCTCCACCCATGGCCCAGGGCACTCCCTCGATAATGAGACGACGGATGCCGGCTTGTGCTCCGTCAGCCTGGGTAGTGGCATCCAAAACAGCTGCATTTCCTATGAGCAAATCTTCGGCACTTCCCATGAAGTAGTGAGACGACTCCTGCAGCGTGAGGACAATGGAGGAGATGACCAGTCCGGCTACCGGGTGGATGGATGCACTCTGGCAGAGCAGAGAGCAGAGAGGGGGCAGCAGAATCATACCGGCATCGCCAATCAACGTACCCGCCAGGCTCAGTAGCAGGACTATCCACACTACCTCTTCCTCTGTGCGGCGATAGGTCCCGAATTTGCGAAAACAGCTTTCCATCAGACCGGAGTGGTGTACCAGCCCCAATCCAAACAGCGATACCAGAATCACCCCAAAAGAGGGGAACCCCGTGAAATTGGAGATGACGTGGCGGAGCAACCAGCGCACTCCCTCCGGATTCAGTACACTTTGGATGTGTATCTGCTCTTGGGTAAGCGGGTGCATCACCTGAAGACCCAACGCCTCGGCAAACCAGGTCAGCAGAATCACTCCGATGGTAAGCATAAAGAAGAGGGTGACAGGATGGGGCGAACGCAGGCGCCAGCTACGTGGAGATGTTGTTTGAGGCTGTTCCATAATACGAAGCAGTTTTCTGATTTGTCAACTGAATAATCTTTGTCAACTTGTTAACTCGTCAACTGAAATAACAACTCATTTCAACTGAACTGATTTCGGCAGAAGAATCAATCTTCGTCCGGCTCCAGGTGGTCGATGTCGAGGATACGCAGCTCAAAAGCCTTGACCACCAGTCGGGTCGCATTGACTCCTATTCTTTCTTCGGGCGTGAAGAGCCGACCGATGAGGTCGTTCTGCTTCTTCTCCAACGACTTCACCCCAAAGGGCATTCCCTTGAGCGAGGCAATCATCTCTTTGGTGTAACCCAAGGCTAAGTGGCGGAGGTATCGTTCGTCATATTCATCAATTTCATAGTGGATGATGGCTTCTTGTCGGCGTGTCTCACCTACGACCGACTGGCGGAATCGCTCCACGATTTTCTCCAGAATAGGGTAGTTGAAAACCAAGCGTCGGCCGTTCATCACCGACTGCACCTCATTTTGAGTCAGCAGTTCGCCGGTCTTGAGGATAATGCCACAGGCTCCGGCATCCAGGGCATCGACCCATAGCCTTTCGTTGGTGATCTCCCCAGTGAAGATAAGCACATGCACGTCGGGGTATTTGCGGCTTACCTCCCTACAGATTTCCACACCGATGGTGGTGGAGCCGCCCAGCCCCAGGTCCAGCAGTACCATGTCGGGGAGCTCCTTCTCCATCAGAGGCCAGAACTCCTCTTCTGTCATGGCGGTGCCGATGATTTGGGCACCGGGAATATCCTGACGGAATATCTCTTCTGTACCCTTCAACTCCAGCTTTACATCTTCTACTATGATGACTTTAAATGATGCGATGTTCATAACAATCTGTGTTATATGCTTTTATATCGTTTATACTCTGTTTGTATCCATACGTTGCAATCCGGGGGCTTTTGTTCCGGCCGAGGGTAAGGTGAAATAGAGAGTAACCCCCCTTTCGTGCTTTGACATTAGAGGAACCGCATTGATGCGGCATCCTCTGCGGCCCGCCAATTCATCGTGCAGTCGGATGATTTCTTTGCACACTAAATATTCATTGCCCTTGCAGCGTCCCGAAGCCTGCCGCGTCATACGTTCCAGCGAAGGGTGGAACCAGCCGTTGAGCTGCTCCTCAGGGTAGCTGCAGCGGGAGTCCTCCAAATCAAAGCGGATAAACTCTCCCTGTGTGTCAGAGAGACGTAGTCGCAGCTCTCCCTCGTTCGGATTGGAGAGCACCCCGTTGATCAGGTTTTCCAAAAGAATCTGCACCAGCTGTAGGTCGCCCCACACCATTCTCTCTTCACCCTCTACATCGACCAGAAGGGTAGGGTGATGTGGCATGGTGCGGATTGCCCTCAGAAAGTATTGTTGCGCATAGTGAACCAGTTGGCTCACCGGAATGGCCTGCCTACGGAAGTTGACCGACTCCATTTGACGCGCGGCACAGGAGCTGAGAATCAGTAGGATATGTTTGTAGTAGTCCACCAATTCGCCAATGGCCATGAGGGTGTCGCTTGTGGCGGTATGAGAAGGTTCTGTTCCCGGCGAAAGTTCCCTTTTCTGCGTCACGGTGTCGGTAGCTCCTGTACTGCGAAGTTTTTCCGTGAGCTGTTTGATTTTGCCTGGGTAGTAGGCCGTTTCGTGCTTGATGGTGGAGAGGCAGTTGTCTAACACCATATTCTGTACATGCAGTCTGCTCTCCTCCCAGGAGGCACGTCGGGTTTCGTCGGTGAGCGTATCGATGGAGTGATACTTGCCGGTCAGTTTCACCACGGCATTATAGAGCACCACGCTCCAGTAGTTGGCCACCAATTGCAACAGCAGACAGTTGTCTTCATGGCGATACCCCTCCTTGATAACCAAGCAAAGCGTTCCGATGCGTCGGTAGCTTCCTCTCTGTTCCACCTGAAGGGGGAGCGCAATCTCCTCGCCCGATTCGTGGATGGTCTCTGGCCAGCTGATGGTTTCGGCTGAGGATGAGGTGCTGTCGTCTGTTGCGCTATCGGCTGAATGTGAGAAGCTGGGTTCCGTTGTGCTTTCGGTCGAGTAGAGAATTCGGATTTGCAGCAGGGGTACGAGGCCGTTCATAGCATCGAAACTCTCCTTAACCATCCGGAGAGGAATCTGGTTCATCCGGTCTATGGATAGTTCGGTATCATTCCCTTCACGCAGTTCCTGTGTCATCTCATTGCCTAACTGTGAGGAGGCGTAGAGTCGATGGTTGATTTCCAGTACTTGTTCCATGTTCCACCGGCTGTTGAGCCATCTCCTATAGTAAAGAAGCAGGTAGCCGATGCAGAGCGTGGCTATGAGCAGAGAGCAGAGCAGAATGGCTACAGTCTTGTGCTCCGTGCTCCGCTCCAACTTCTGACAATATTCCTCTAATGAGCGGTCCTCACCCAGCAATTTGTAGAGTGTAGTGTAGGCATGATTGTTGTATCTGTATCCCTCCCACTGCTTGAGGGCCAGCAGTGCTACGGCAGCCTCGTTGCGTACATCTAAGATGATGTGGAAATCGCTGTCAAAGGGGGCCTTCCACCACAACAGTTCGGCCGGTTCTCCTTCGCCCGTGAGCTGCATAGCAGGCAGGCGAACAGAGGAGATGAGGCTTGCATGGCGGTTGAGGTACTGTATGGCGGAGTCGGCATAGAGCAGACTCACTTCATAGAGGCCATCCACATTGCTGAAATAGGCATTGTCAGCGTAGTAGGAGGCGGTGTCGAGCAGACTCTCTGCGTAGTCGTTTATCAGTTGATTCGCATCGCCAAGGGGCTGCACAGAGAAATCTTCTTTCCCCCTTCTTTCCTGTGAGGCTTTTTCAGTTGCTTCTCTCTCAGAGAACTGTTCCTGTGAGGTTTTTTCCGCTGTTCCTCTCTCAAAGAACTGTTCCTGCAAATGCGCTTCCGCCGCTTCTCTCTCAGAGAGCTGTTCCTGTGAGGGTAATTCTGCAGCTTTCTTAGCAGTCAGCGTCTGTGAGAGTACTTCTTTGAAGTGTGTGGTGGAGGCGCAAAGGGGGAGGAGCGGGGAGAAAAACAGCCCGATGAGCAGTATCAGATGGAGGACTCCCTGCGGCAGACGGAAGAAGAACCGGCACCCCTTGCCTGGGCTACTCTCTACACCAAACTGGCAGTTGTGGTAGAGGGCCGAACTCTTGCGGTATTTGTCCATGATGCCTTTGCAATTCATCAATCCAAAACCGTTGCCCTTCTTCCGTTTCAGTTCTGCGGGGTCAGAAGCTGTATCCATGCCTAAGCGAGAGGAGTCGTAGATCTTTTCGCAATTGATGTAGTGTACATCAGCAGCCGACAGACCTGGACCGTCGTCAACGACTGAGATTTCGACATACTCCACTCCTCCATGATGCACGACCGTTTCTGGTTCCCTTATTTCAGTCTCTTCTTTGATAGGGTGAATACCCACTTTATCAGCATTTCTCTTTGCATCAGCCGTCCCTTTTATTTCAGAAAGAGCGGATGTATCATTCTTTGCATGGTGGTTTTCCGTCAGAAGTGTGGCCTGGATACGGATATGACCTCCTCTGGGGGTATATTTGCGCGCATTCTCCGTCAGTGTGTTCAGCATGAAGAGCGTGAGTGCCTTGTCCGCCTTCACAATGAGCGAAGTGGGCACCACCTCCAACTGAAGTCCCCTCATTTCGAAGGTGCGGTTGCTCTTTTGCATCAGTCTGAACAGCTCATCCAAGGCAAATGATTCGATATGCAGGCTTACAGTCCCCTGTCGCATCTTGATCCACTGGGCCACTATCTCGTTATACTCTTGTATGGTCGTAGCCAACTCGTCGATGTATTGCAACTTCTTTTCCGTGATTTCGTTGGGCGTGCGGTTGACTTCATTCAAGATGCGGTCGATGAAGGGCTGAATTCCGTTCACCACGGACAGACAGGCTCTTTTATCCATATTCTGCCTTTTGTTCTCCGCAATCCGCTGTTCGTGGATTGCCCGTTGTTCTTCAATCAGTTGGCGTTGTTCTTCAAGGCATACGGAGGTCTGGCCGTTCTCTATGGCCCACTCCACGTAGGGGTTGATTACGCGTAGCATGGCCTCCTCATCTTTATGGAGTGGATGGCAGAAACAGATGGATTTATCCCGGATAGTGACCTCATCCGTACCGAAAAGAGGAGGCAGATGGGGACGTATGGCAGTCAGCAAGGCCTCCTCGACCTCCTGCGTGGATTGCGCTTCCGGGGGAATCGAGCCGGTAATACATTGGCAGAGATTCAGCATCTGATGCAACTTGTTCAAATGGTTGCGGCTGCGGCGGCGTGAGGTGCGGGTGAAGAAGAGGAAGAAGAAAATGACACCAGCCAGTCCCAGTATCAGGGCAGCCAGCAGCATATTCAGCTGACGCAGTTCGTCGGCCAAGGCGTGGTAGCGGCTCTCCACCTCCTTGTCCTGACGGATACGGTCGAGGATATCCAAGTAGAGGTTGCGGTGGTAGTCGCTTTCCCCTTTATTGCCCAATCCGGCATAGGTCATGCTCAGCTGTTCGTGGATACGCGACATACATTCCGGCACGGCACTCTTACGCAAGGAATCACCCAAACAGGTGAGTGCCCGTTGCAGGGTATCCAGAGCCTGAGTATAACAGCCATGGTCATTCAGATAGCGTCCAATGGTTACGTAGGCTCCTGCCGTCTGGTAATCATCGCCATAGCGGGCAAACTGCTGGAGTGCCTGTTGGGCCAGGCGGAGCGGCAGCAACGTGTCGGCCGGATAGCCCAACCATTGCAGCTCGTGCCTGCGATGTTCCATATAAAAGGAGAGGTCAGCTGGCCAGGAGAGCAGGTTAGCCATCCCTTGCGCTGCGTTTCCCTCGATATAGATCAACTCCCTGCGTCTTGCTTCCACATAGGTGGAATAGAGCAGGTCGAACTGCTGCAGCTTCGCATCATGCAGTCGCACGGTCTCCTCCTCCAACGACCACCTGTGTAGCCGGTGGCTTTCAGGCAGTGTGAAGCTCGTCAGATAGCGGGCAAACAGCCATTGGGAGGTGTCACCCCTGAACTGCTCCTCATTCACCACACGGCTCAAATGGATGGCGGCACGCTCCATCTGTTGTTGGTAGTAGGCGTATGTGGCAGATACCAGTTCAAACTCCGAACGGGCATAGCGCAGCCGTTCACGCTCGTGCACAGTGACGAAGACCTCCCCCTCTTCGTCAATACGTTGCAGGCGCTGTAGTGCGCTCTGGCGATAATCGTAGAACTCCTTGTTCCGTCCCATCCTCTGGCAGAGCTTCATCCGGTGGATATCTGCCACCAGGAGTTCCAATTCGTTGCGAGTCAGTGCACTGACCTCTTCAAAGCATCGCATCGCCTCGTCGTACTCCATCCGCATGAAGGCATAGAATCCCTGCTCATTCAGTGCCTCTGCCTTGCCTGAAGGGTAGAAAGTAGCCTTTCGGTAGGCTTCAGCGCAGAGACGTTGGCCTCGCTCCACATCCCGATAGCGCGAGAGATAGGCCGCATGATTCAGCGAATCCACTATCCGTACCTCCCGGGTGGGGGCAGAACCTGTGCAGGCACAGAGCAGTAGCGATTGTACAAGCGGAAGCAGCAGCTTAGGCCGTAGCAAAGGTGAAAACAGGGAAATATGTCTCAAAAACCGTTTCATAAAGCAAAACTACAAATAAAAATGGAAAGAAAGTATTTTTTCTTCCATAACCTGCACTATATATGGTGGGAATTTCATACCTTTGCCACAAATTAACAAAACAACTTGGATTTATCATTACTAATTATATATAGGTAACAACTATTATAAAAATGAGCGAAACTGCACCTTTTATGGTATTCTCTGGAACAAATTCGAGATACCTTGCTGAGAAAATCTGCGCCAGCCTCAACTGTCCGTTGGGCAATATGAACATCACCCATTTCGCTGATGGCGAGTTTGCTGTCTCTTATGAAGAGTCTATTCGTGGCGCACACGTATTCTTGGTTCAGTCCACCTTCCCCAACTCCGACAACCTCATGGAGCTGCTGCTGATGATTGATGCCGCCAAGCGTGCATCAGCCAAGAGCATTGTGGCTGTGGTTCCCTACTTCGGATGGGCAAGACAGGACCGTAAAGACAAACCGCGTGTGTCTATTGGTGCCAAACTTGTGGCAGACCTCTTGAGCGTGGCTGGTATTGACCGACTCATCACCATGGACCTTCACGCTGACCAGATTCAGGGATTCTTTGACATCCCCGTAGATCACCTCTACGCTTCTGCTGTTTTCCTTCCCTACATCCAGTCACTCCAGTTGGAGGACCTCGTGATTGCTACTCCTGACGTGGGTGGTTCTAAGCGTGCCAGCACCTTCTCGAAGTATTTGGATGCTCCTTTGGTGCTCTGCAACAAGACACGTGAGAAGGCCAATGTGGTAGCTTCCATGCAGATCATCGGTGATGTGAAGGGTAAGAACGTGGTTCTTGTAGATGACATCGTGGACACTGCAGGTACCATCACCAAGGCTGCTAACATCATGATGGAGGCAGGTGCCAAGTCGGTAAGAGCCATTGCCAGTCACTGTGTGATGAGCGACCCCGCCTCTTTCCGCATCCAGGAATCCGCTCTTACGGAGATGGTCTTCACCGACAGTATTCCTTACTCCAAGAAGTGCGCTAAGGTGAAGCAGTTGAGCATCGCTGACATGTTTGCTGAAACTATCCGTCGCGTGATGAACAACGAGTCTATCAGCTCTCAGTATATTATCTGAGCTTCTTGCAGATAGCGTATTCGATAGCATACAAAAAGCCCCGCTAGATTTTCATCTGGCGGGGCTTTTTGTATGCTATCCTATGTAGAGAGCAGGATTCTCTTACAGCTCTGTCTCATTCATTCGCAGAATCCAACTCCTGATTTGCAGGAGTGTACAGGCATACGGGCGGTCAGGTATCTGGGTCTCATTGAGGAAGAAAATCAGATTGAAATGATCCTCACGATCCAGGTATTCTTGTTCACCCATATTCAGAAGGTCGGTCATACCTGACAAGATGAGATAGTCGGTCAGGGGAATGTCAAATACCTTGGATTGAGTCGGGAGATGGGTCAGCTTCATGCGCGTACCGTCATTCTGAAGAAGACGCAGCGTATGGAAGCCCGATTGTACGACATGCAAGCCATCTAACTGCGTAGCTGTATGAAGGATGGGAGAATAGACCACAGCACCCGAGGGCTGGTTGTTATTGTCTATCTGACGGTTGTTGGCCGAAATCTCTATCCCAAATTCATCTGCCTTCAAGGTGCCTTGCTGTGATAACAGTTGCAGCGTAGTGGTAATCAACTTGTTGTCTTTGACCATGGGTACCTCGACAATCTGATATTCCTGAGTGATGTTCACCTTATCTACACGACCATAGAGAAGGTTCCCTAAAGCCTGGTTATGTACCTCCCCAGTCATGTTCAATGCTATACCTGTATCGCTGTACAGGTAGTTGGGGTCTTCCAGACCTGCCCATACACAGATATGATAGTTACCTGTGGGCAGGTCTGGAAGCTGTACCCTGTAGTTGTTCTCCTGCAATGTGGCACTGCTTACGGTTTTCTCTGTCACGCGGTTTCCCTCTTCGTCCATCACAAAGAGTGATGCACCGGTGATATGCGTAGCGATGGCCTCGGAGTAGAGCATATTGTAAGTGTATGACAACTGCACCCATGTGCCTGTAGGGCAATGGTCATAATTGTCGTTCACCCAAGAGCAGCTCTCCAGTATGGCTAAGCTTAACGACAGGAAAATAGTAGTCAGTTTCTTCATTTTTTGCAGTGAGAGTGATGTTCCCAAATAATTATTATTCTAACTCAGCATTCTGGGCGCGAACAATCCACGGCTTGATGCTGAAGTTGATGCCCAACAATACATCGTCCTCAACCGGCTTGATGTCTGTGTCGGGAGTGCCCGGGCCAAGGCCCTTGATGTCTGTAACCTGGATACGGTAGATGTTGTTACGTACGATGCAGTATTCCATAACACCCAGCAGATTGGGATTGTTGTTGTCCACGTGCTTGATCCAGTAGTTGTAATAGGTGCTGTATCCACCGTTCTTGTTATAGAAGCGATAGATTTGGTAGCTCTTCAGCTGAGCATCTGTAGCTGCGTCACCTTCAGTGGGAATCTTACCTTTACCGATGTTCTTCACAGCGGCCGTTGAAGTATAGAATTGGTAGTTGAAGTAGTAGATGACGCCGGGTTTTGAAAGAACAGCTGTACCCTGTTCATCCAAAATCTTGTTGGGAGTCATGGCACCTTCAAACATAATACCCGTGGTGTAGTTGGTCCACTGAGCGGGGCGGAACATGGAGTTCTCATAGCAATAGATGCTGTTTGACAAACCATTGCTGGCTATAGTGCCCCAATCTACCTGCGCGTGCTGTACAAATGCCTGTGCAAAGATGTTGCTGCTGTTGTCGAAATTCTCGGCACCTGCTACTGTCTTCTGGTAGAATGTGGGGTCAATCAGGTAACCGTCATTGTCAGCAATAACACCAAAGTTCTTGGGAAGCGTATATTCCGGCTCTACAGCAGGTACTTCTGCAGCGTCAGCAATTACATCCACGTGACGGAAGGTGTAGTACTGCTTGCTCAGGTTCAAAATCTTGAAATTGTTCAAGTTGATGTTAGCATACTCTTGTCCCTGGCTGTCCTTCAGGCTGTAAGCTGACTTAGTGTTGGTGAGTTCGATTTTAGCCAATACACGTTCCAACTCAATGTTTACGGGAGTGGCGCTACCATTAGAGGTGGGCTCTATCACCGTGGCCATATTCTCCGAGGGGCGGTTGGTCATGACGATACCCGTGGTGTTGATGCCATTCACGATGCCTGACACCTGTTCCACATTAGCCAGGAACTCTGACTCCTTGGCTGCATTGATCACCTTGGTTGTGTTGGCAATGGCGTAGAGGTTGTAGCTTCCCTTCTTAACGGTTGCACTTCCTGTGTACTTCACGTTGAGGTTAGCGTCACTGGTCATGGTCAGATTGTCAACGTCCACCTTCTGCTTGAAGGTACCCGTAGTAGTGTCGAAGAGGTAGAGTTGCACGTTGAACAACTTGTACTCTTCCTGATTGCCCTTTTCGTACTCACCCGAATCTTCAGCGCTCTTCGTAGAAGCGGGATTGTTCAGTGTGAAGATGAAACGCACGTTGCCGTTGTCCGCAATCTGCTCGTTTCCGGGGGCTGCTTCCTGATTGTTGTAATCTACCTCCGAATCGTTAATACATCCGGTCAGCGCTATCGCGCCGGCCAAAGTCCATAGTAAATGTTTTGCTCTCATGATAAATTAAAGTATTATGTGTGAATAATATAATTTTGCATTATGCGAGGGTTAAATGATAAAATTTTGAGTGTTAACAAATTATTATAGAATATTACTCTGGTAGAATGGAGTAATGGATGGTGTACTCAGTACGGCGTAGTGCGGGTAAAATATCCTTCAGCATACGCTTGAATGCAGTGGGATATTTGTTTCTCAACTTCCGTTCTTTTTTGTCCGGTTCCATCTCTTCATTCACTATATCCAAAATTTCTGGTTTGTGTTCTATGTCACTGATTTGCAGCATCCGTACGAAACCCTCCCAATCTTCGACTGTGTTGCTCACCTGGATGACAGACTCGTCCAAAGCGTATTTCTCCATCAGGTGCTTCTTCAGGCTCATGGTTCTTTCGTAGGAGAGCCGTTCATTGTTACGATACGGACCCTCTGGAGAGGCATACCCATGCAGTTCGATACCTCTTAGAACGAGGAGTGAATCGCCTAAAATCTGTGCCAGGCTTTCATGAATCTTTTGCAGTTCCTCCGTGTTTTTGCTGAATTCCGGGTAGATAACCGACTCATCCAACGGGAAGTCTAAGTAGGCGTTGCCTGTCTTTTTGATGATGTTCTTGACCACGACAGGCTTAGCCACCTCAGCTTTCAACAGCTGCTGTACAGGTACAGGTTGGGGAGGAACTTCCACATAGCCCAATTGCAGAGAATCATGCTGGAACGGGATGCCGCATCCGCAGCTGGTCTCCTCCACTTCTAAACGGGCATATCTCATCCATTCGCTGAAGCGCACGGCGCGGAGATACTCTATCGATTGCTCCTTTTTGTTCCTTCTGCGCAACTCTACATAGTCTCTGAGCTCTTTGGCCTCCTCCCGCAGAAACACGTAGTGCTGTCTGTGTCCGTTGACGTATATGGGCGGAAACTGGACGAAATTATCCAGACTGTCAGCCAACTTAGGAGTGAGCAGCACGGACTCATTGGAACGCAGCGGTCGATTTACCTGCAATTGCATAGAGACAATCAGTTGTCCGCCAGAAATATACAGGTTGGAGGAGGTAACGCTGATGGTCGAGTCTCTCTCCTGGGCTGTCAGGGGGGAGATGATGCTCCACAAGGCGAATAAGCTCAGTATGATGGTCGATTTCATAAGACTGCGTTGTTTTAGAATAGGTAAATAAGCGAGATGGCAGCTTTGGTTGGGCCGATGTAGTGGTAGTTATCCTTCTTGTCCAAGAGGGAACACTCCCGCGGGCAACGATACCGCTCGTAGTGGATATACTCATATCCCGCGCTGATGGAGAACTCCACATTCCAATGGTGGTCAAGAATCAGTTGGTGTCCTATCGTGGCACCCGCACCCAACAGATAGCCTTCGTAGCGGTGCTCTTTCAAATCGGAAAACAGTCCGAAGGGAAGGGATTTGCCTCCAACGTTAAACTGTGCTCCATTGATGAATCCTCCGACAAAGGTACCGTTGAATTTCTGACACATCCAGTGGCGTATCTCCGTCTGCAAGAGCCAATACTTGTTGACAGACTTCTCCTTGCGTTCCCAGGGGCGAACACTACCATAACCTTCCAAAGTGGTACGGCGTCCTAATCCGAATTCAACACCGGCATTGAGCGTACCTTGTATCGCTGGCAGCAGGTTTGACTTCAGGGCGACCGTCTGTCCAAAGCTCGGGAGATAGACTGTCAGCGTGAAGAGCAGAGCGAGCAAGAAGAGTCTTTTCATAAGGATCAGTTATTGTCTGCGGGTTTGTTGGATTCAAAGAATAAGTTCAAGTTGTAGGCTGCCTCTTCCGAGCCTTCTGCCTTGGCGGCTTTCAGCAGTCGGATGCCTTCGTACATGTTGTTGCACATCAGCTCATAGATACCCCGACAACTCTTGTAAGCCAAGGTCTCGTGGGAAGCTATTTTCAGGTAGTGGCCTGCTGACTCTACATCTCCCTGCTCCAATGCGGCTGCAGCAGCATTGAGGTTAGCTACGGGGTTAGCCGGATAGATCTGCACGCTGATCTGAATCAGCTGGTAGAACTTGGCAGGATGGTTCTTATAGCTCAAGGCTACAGCATACAGCTCTCTGAGTGAGAGCATCTGCGGAGTGATTTCGGCCATGACACGAGCCTCGTCCAAACTGAAATTCAGCTCCTTCTGGTTGCGCTCGTCGGTAGCATCGGTTTCCGGTGTGATGAAGGTGCCTCTATATTTGATTCTGCTGCTGGCTACTTCCTGTGTGGGAGTCAGTTCGGGTGAGGTAGCGGGTGCTACGGTGCTTCTCTCCACCACAGTTACCTGGGGCTTTGCAGCTGCCACAGGCGTGCTGGCTACAGGAATGCGTACCTCCTTGCTTTGGCCGACACTCAGCAGTTCATTCTGTATTCGCTTGCCGTTTTTCTGGAACACCTCTTTCTGCAGTTCCATTTTCATGCCGGATGCACCTCTGAGGTAAGCTATGGCTCCTCGGTATGTAAAGCGCTGGTTGCTCTTCTCCACAACCATAGCCTGTACCTCCGGCCGGTAGTCCTTGTTCTTTCTCCGTGCCAGCTGCTGCTCACGCTGCCACTTCTTTTGTGCCTGTTTATCGTTCAGGCGGATGGCAGGAAGAGCTACCCGTTGATTATAACTGGTGAGGTAGGGAGTCACATTGATGTGGCTGAAAGATTGCAGGTCGTCGGTTTCCAGTTGCAGTTCCATCTTCAATACTGTAGAATCTGTCCTTTGCTCCCATCCGGTGGAGAGGACCTTCAGTTGAATGGTTTGCGCATGCAGAGCACCCAGCCCCAGCAGACATCCGACGAGTGTGGCGGTGAATCGCAAGTTCAATTTGTTATTCATAATAATATAGGTATATTAACGGGTGAGTAGAATTATTTTATAAAGTAACTTAGTGATAAGCCTATCTGATACGGGCCCACGTAATTTGAAAAGGACTCTTTCAGTAGCTTGTCTCCAACTTCTGGTCCATATTTCTTGTAGTGGATGTGCAGATAGCCCACTCCCAAAGATGCCTCCAAATTCCAATAGGTACCCAGCATCCATTGACAACCATAGGTTATGCCGCAACCGATGGCGTTGCCTTGGAAACGGTGGTCTTTCAAAACGGTAATCGGGGATACTTTGCCTATGTTGTAGTTGGCCCAGTTCAGGTGTATGCCAGTGAAACTGCCCGCGAAGGCATTCTTCCACCAGAACCGATACTCGGGTTGTACCCACACATGCTTGATTTTCTTGTTCTCGCCCAAATCCCACGGATTGTATTGCGCCTGAACCAATACGGTGGACTTTTCACCCGAGGCCCATTCCAATCCCAGATTCATGCTACCTGAAATCCAACCTAAGGTGTTGGTTTTCAAAGCCAATTCCTGTGCTCCGGTAATGCAACTTACCAAGAGAAACAGGTGTAATAATACAGCTTTCTTAATGTATGAAGTATTTATTATAGTTGTCATTTTATTCCTTTGTTATATTGCTGATATTCATCAAATAGCCTTAGTGAATCGGGATTTGACAAACTCTCGGGCAAATGTAGATGTTTTTTTCATTTTACGCAACCTTTTCAAGATTTATTTTTAAATATTCTTGGAGCAGTATTGAATTTTTGTTGTCAAACCGCAGTAGTTTCGCCGTGAGAGCGTAGTGAGTAGCTCCCATCAAATAGCGTTCTCCTATCGTTGTCCGTTCATTCTTCGATTGTTCTCCTATTGGCGATTAGAGGAGCATCGGACCAGCATCGGACCAGCATCGGAGGAGCATCGGACCTGCATTGTTTCAAAAAGTAAAGAGCGACTTGGAAAATGTGCCTTTGCGCAGGTTGGCCGAACCTTGCACTACGGCTCTTCTCCTGTATGTGTTTCCGCTGTTGCGATTATCTGCGGGGCAATCAAAGGTGAGGACATAAAAAAAGGACAGATTGTGATAATCTGTCCTTCTTGTACACTCTCAGGGATTCGAACCCTGGACCCACTGATTAAGAGTCAGTTGCTCTACCAACTGAGCTAAGAGTGCATCTCTTTCGTTTTAGCGGGTGCAAAGGTAGAGCTTTTTATTTTATCTACCAAGAAAATACTGCTTTATTTTTCGATGAAAAGGGCGATTTTCTTCTTGTGTGCTGATTTTCAATGGGTCACAAGATATACTTTTTTCTTTAGTACTCTCTCGTTTCCCTGTCAGCTTGCCATAAATCGCCCATTTACCTTGATTACTCCTACACTCGCCAGCTTATCTACCTATCCACTTATCTACTTGTTCGCTTATCAGCTTGACTGCTTTATCTCCGCGTCAACTGTTGGTCTTTGCGCAACAACTTGCCTGTCGGAATTGAATAATCAATCCGCTCAGCTGCTACTCAAATTCGTAGAGCTCACTGGGGGTGGTGCGTCGCAGGGCGGTAAGTTCCACATCCTTACCGACACAAATGCCCTTGTCGCGCAGAGCCAGTTCTACGGTTTTGTAGGCCAGCTCCGGGTGGTTATTGTCCTTGCTCAGGTGGCACAGCCAGATGTGTCGCAGGTGAGGCTGGAGGTTTTCTGCCAGAAAGGCTGCGGTATCGGCATTGCAGAGGTGCCCCCTCTCGCTGGCTATCCGCTGCTTCAGGTAGAGCGGATAGTGACCCATGCGCAGCATGTCCCGATCGTAGTTGGCCTCGATAATCAGGTAGTTGGCCCGGTCGATGTAGCTTTTGGCCGTGGGGGTGATTTCGCCCAGGTCGGTGAGGAAGGTGAAGGTCACTCCGCCGATGCCGATGCAGTAGCCCACATTGTCTGTGCCGTCGTGAGGCACTTCAAAACATTCGATGCGGAAATCCTCAATCTCCATAGCCTTCTCCTTTTCTATATATCGGGCCGAATGGGTCAGCCGCTCCGTCATGCAGTAGCTGTGGCTGATGCCCTCGTGGGTGAGACGGGTAGCATAGATGGGAATAAGCAGTTTCTCGCCCAATCCACCTAACCCTTTGATGTGGTCGGCATGGTCGTGTGTCACAAAGACGGCACGGATGCTCTCCATCCCGATACCTACCTCTTTCAGGTTCTTCTTGATGGTGCGGGGTGAGATGCCCGCATCAATCAAAATTCCGTAGTTCTCGCAGCCGAGATAGAAGCAGTTTCCGCTGCTGCCGCTGGCCAAGCATATAAATCTTATTTTCATTGGTCTGTCTGAATCATTAAGGGGTCCTTCTTCTGCGCAGAACATAGGGGGTACGTCCATGCAAAAGTGGCGCAAAGATAGTGCATGTATCTGCTACTACAAAACCTCTGCGCATTTTTTTGCTGATTAGGCTTCGCCTCACCTATTGCAGTACCCCTTTCCATTCAAAAGCGCCCTCCTCCATGGGAACATCAGGAAGGGTGGTGCCGGGGGCAAACAGACCGAAGAGTGAGGAGCCCGATCCGCTCATGGCAGCGTAGAGGGCACCTTGTTGGTAAAAATTCTCCTTCAGCTGGGCCAGTCGGGGGTGCTGGGGGAAGACACTGGCTTCAAAGTCATTGACCATCCGGTCGCGCCAACGCTCCACCGGTTCCCGGATCAGCTCTTCCAAAGAGATGGCCGGCTTGTGGGGGGTGATATGTGCAAATGCTTCTCGTGTGGAGACAAAGATGTCGGGCTTGACCAGCCAGAGCACATACCCTTTGAGCGATAGCGGTATGGGGCGGAACAGATTGCCGATGCCGTGGGCAAAGACGGGTTGATTGCGGATGAAGAAGGCACAGTCCGCACCCAAACGGGCGGCATACTCCTCCAAGGTATCATTGCTCAGGTGCAGGGAGAACTGCTCGTTGAGCATCTTGAGCATGAAGGCGGCATCGGCCGAACCTCCACCCAGACCCGCTCCGGTAGGGATATGTTTCAGCAGATGAATCGTTACGGGAGGCAACGGGTGGTGCGAAGCGAGCAGTCGGTAGGCCTTGACTACGAGGTTGCTGTTGGGGTCACCCTCCACCGCTATGCCGCTGAGGCTCAGTCGGCAGTCGCTCATTGCCGTTTCAGCTTCCAGACTTTTGACCTCAGCGGGGGAGGTGTCAGTCTGGTCAGCCACATCCGGCTCTCTTCTGGGTTGGAGGGGGTGCAGCTCAAGGGCATCCTCCACCGGTATGGGGTAGAATATGGTTTCGAGGTTGTGATACCCGTCGGCTCTCCGCTCTACGATATGCAGTCCTAGATTGATTTTGGCGTTTGGAAAAGTAATCATGGCTCTATCTTTATGCTGTTTGTTGATCGTTGTTCCTTCCCAAGGGGAGGAAATTCTTCGCGAAGATAGAAAGAAAAATGATTTCTTTGCTCCGCAGAGGTGCAAAATCTCGCAGATTTTATCTACATTTGTCGCCCCAATGGATAAAAATAGTAGGAAAAGTGGCAGAACAGAAACGAAATACGAGAACCAGCAGGCAAAAAGCGACTCAGCCCATCACAGACTTCGGACGGATACAGCCTCAAGCCGTGGAGGTGGAGGAGGTTGTGCTTGGTGCGCTCATGATTGAAAAGGATGCCTACTCGCTGGTCAGCGAGATCCTTAGGCCTGAATCTTTCTACGAGCGCCGTCATCAACTCATTTATGCTGCAATCACCGACCTGGCCATCAACCAGAAGCCGGTGGACATCATTACGGTGAAGGACCAGCTCCAAAAACGGGGTGAACTGGAGGAGGTGGGAGGCCCCTTCTACATCGCCTCCCTCAGCTCCAAGGTGGCTTCTTCGGCCCATATTGAGTATCATGCACGCATCATCGCTCAGAAGGCATTGGCACGCCAGCTGATTACCTTCACCAGCGCGATTCAGACCAAGGCTTTTGACGAGTCCATCGATGTGGATGACCTTATGCAGGAGGCCGAGGGAAAGCTCTTTGAGATTTCCCAGCAGAACCTGAAGAAAGACTATACGCAAATCAATCCGGTCATTGAACAGGCCTATAAGCAGATACAGGCTGCGGCCGCCCGAACGGACGGATTGAGCGGACTGGAGAGCGGATTCACCAAACTGGATAAGATGACTTCGGGCTGGCAGAATTCTGACCTGATTATTATCGCTGCACGTCCTGCCATGGGTAAAACAGCCTTTGTACTTTCCATGGCCAAGAACATTGCGGTCAATTATAAGAATCCGGTGGCGCTCTTCTCGCTGGAAATGAGCAATGTGCAGTTGGTCAACCGTTTGATCTCCAATGTCTGTGAGATTCCGAGTGAGAAAATCAAGAGCGGACAGCTGGCTGATTATGAGTGGGAGCAGCTGGACTATAAGTTGCGCGACCTGCTGGATGCACCGCTCTATGTGGATGATACTCCCTCACTTTCGGTGTTTGAACTTCGTACCAAGGCCAGGCGGCTGGTGCGCGAGCATGGCGTAAAGGTGATCATCATCGACTACCTTCAGCTGATGAATGCCAGCGGCATGTCGTTTGGTAGCCGACAGGAAGAGGTCAGCACCATCTCCCGATCGCTCAAGGGATTGGCGAAGGAGCTCAACATTCCTATCATCGCACTTTCCCAGCTGAACCGTGGTGTGGAGAACCGTGAAGGCGGAGAGGGCAAGCGCCCGCAACTGAGTGACCTGCGTGAGTCAGGTGCCATTGAGCAGGATGCCGATATGGTATGCTTCATCCATCGACCGGAGTACTATAAAATATATACCTCACCCGAGGGGGTGGATCTGCGAGGCATGGCAGAGATTATCATCGCCAAGCATCGTAACGGTGCCGTGGGGGATATCCGTCTGAAGTTTATCGGTCAATATACCCGGTTCCAGAATCCAGAGGATGATACCATTGTTCCTCCTCCCAATGAAGGGGGTGGAGGAGGTGCACGCTACGGCTCCAAGATGAATGCGCCTATCGGTAATGGAGGCAACGGCATGGCTCCCCCTCCGGGAGTCGATGATTTCCCTCCTTCGGAAGGCAATCCTTTCGGTGCGCCCGCCCCAGATGGCGACGTGCCCTTCTGACCCTCTCCTCCCTGTCGATAATCGGCTGATGCTTTTTCCGTCAGGAGAGTAAAAAAGCTCCCCCATCCCGACCGTCTGGTCAGGGTGGGGGAACTTGTATTGGATAGCTGTGAGCGTCTGTTTCAGCCCCTACCGGGGTTATCGTGACGTCTGCTCCTTCATGCGGAGCACACGGATACCGGTCCAGCGGGAATTGGAAGCCAGCATCTGCTTGAGGGCTACCTTGGAGACGACCACCTTCTTCTCGCTTGATGAGGCATGGAGCAGCGACAATTTGCCCTCCACATAGATGGCTATGCCCAGATGGGCTACGTCCAGTCCTTGGATGTTGGTGGTGATGGCGATAATATCCCCATTCTGAATCCAGGAGAATCCGTGGATGGGAAGCGTCTCTTTGGATACGTAATGGAAAGAATAGCCGCTCAGCGCCTGCTCAATCTGTCTAATGACCGCCACCCGTTCGGGGTGGTTGGCCAATGCACTGTACAGTTGCGGATGATCTGACATGTAAGAGAGCTGAAGCTTCTGGGTCTCAGGGCTTCGGGCTTCGGTAACATCTTCGATGAATCCCTGCTTTACGCCATTGTTGATCCACTCTGCGATGTAGTGCAGGCGCGATTCATACCCTCGGATTTCCCCGTTGCGGTAGCGGATGCGTTGCAGGTATTCGCCAAAGGTGCTTTCCGAGATATCCCCATTCGGCTGTGTCGGACAGAGTGACTCGGCCAATACGTATTCCACCAAGGTGGTGCAATCTACTTCATCGCAGTTGACCACCAGCTCTTCGGGCTCGTTTCCTTCCAGCGTATGGGCCACATAAGGCACATCGAGATAGCGCATGGCGATATTCAGCATCTTGCTGCCCTCCTTCGGTTGGGCTACTGTCTGACCCACTGCCACCAGCAGTAGGGTCAGGACCAGTCCATATTTTCTGATTCTTATCATGATTTATTTTTCATTTTTGATATTCATGGAAGCCTTTACCAGGTAGGCAATCAGCAACGCATAGGCAGCCAATGAGAGCCACTGGCTCAGGTCGCTGCTCTGCCACTGTGCATCTACCCAGTCAATGCCGCCGAAGCGCATCGCTGCACTCACCACACCCATGAGGGCACCGCCAGCAATGAAACCGGAAGCTAGAAGGGTACCCTTCTCGCCACGAGCAGCATTCAGCTTGCTATCCTTGCTGCGTGAGGTGACATACCAGTTGATGGCTCCACCCACAACCAGGGGCACATTCAGCTGCAGGGGAATGAACATACCCAAGGCAAAGGCCAGGGCGGGTATCTTGCAGTAGTTCAGCACCAAGGCCAGTACGGCACCGATACCATAGAGCAGCCAGGGAGCACCTACACCGGTCATCAGCGGTTTGATGACCGCTGCCATGGCGCTTGCCTGAGGAGCAGCCAAAGCACCGCTTGTAAAACCATAGGTCTTGTTCAGGATAATCATTACTCCGCCTACCGTTGCAGCTGACACGAGGGTACCGAGGAATTTCCAGGTTTCCTGTTTGGAAGGTGTGGTCCCCAACCAATATCCAATCTTCAGGTCGGTGATGAAACCGCCTGCCATGGAGAGTGCTGTGCAGACTACGCCGCCCATCACTAAGGCTGCTACCATGCCTGTGGTGCCCTTCAGGCCCACAGCCACCATCACTACAGAAGCGAGAATCAGCGTCATCAGGGTCATGCCCGATACGGGGTTGGTGCCCACAATAGCTATGGCATTGGCTGCTACCGTGGTGAAGAGGAAGGAGATGACAGCCACCAGCAGAATGGCTACCACTGTGTGGAGCAGGTTGCCTTGCATCAGGTCAAAATAGAAGAAGAGGGTCACGATGATCAGAGTCAAGATGGCGCCCACCGCTACAATCTTCATCGAGAGGTCGCGCTGGGTACGGCTGACATTGCTCTTGACATCCTTCTTGCCGCTCATCTCCTGAGCAGCTAAGCCTACGGCACTCTTGATGATACCCCACGACTTGATGATGCCCAGAATACCGGCCATGGCTATGCCGCCAATACCGATGCTCTTGGCGTAGTTATTGAAAATCTCTTCCGGTGACATTTCGCCTACGGTGCTCGTAATCTGAGGATTCCACTGGTTCAACGTGGCATCGCCCCAGATGAGTGAGATGGCCGGGATAATCACCCACCATACAGCCAATGAACCGGCGCAGATGATAGAAGCATACTTCAGTCCGACGATATATCCCAGTCCTAAAACGGCTGCGCTCGTGTTGATCTTGAAGACCAGTTTGGCCTTGTCGGCCAGAGTGGCTCCCCAGGCACAGGCACGTGTGGTGAAATCCTCGGCCCACCAGCCGAAGGTGGATACGATGAAGTCATACAGACCGCCGATAAGTCCGGCCAGGAGCAACGGTTTGGCCTGACTGCCTCCCTTCTCGCCCGAAACCAGCACTTGGGTAGTGGCCGTAGCCTCGGGGAACGGATATTTGCCGTGCATGTTGCTCACAAAATACTTGCGGAAAGGAATCAGGAAAAGGATGCCCAATACTCCACCCAGCAGGGAGCTGACGAACACTTGCATAAAGGAGACAGAGATGTCGGGAAAATCTTTCTGAAGAATGTAGAGGGCAGGGAGCGTGAAGATGGCACCTGCCACAATTACACCCGAGCTGGCGCCGATGGATTGGATGATGACGTTCTCGCCCAAGCTGTTTTTCCGCTTAGCGGCTCCCGACACTCCTACGGCAATAATGGCGATAGGTATGGCGGCCTCAAACACTTGTCCTACCTTGAGGCCGAGGTAGGCGGCTGCGGCTGAGAAGAGTACTGCCATGCAGATACCCCAGGTCACCGACCAGGCATTCACTTCCGGGTAGTCGCGGTCGGCTCTCATCAGAGGCTCATACTGTTCGCCCGGTTTCAGTTCGCGGAAAGCGTTTTCCGGCAGTCCAGCTGCCGGCTTTTCGTTTT
This sequence comes from uncultured Mediterranea sp., assembly GCA_946056155.1. Lineage (GTDB taxonomy): Bacteria > Bacteroidota > Bacteroidia > Bacteroidales > Bacteroidaceae > Bacteroides. Next base: position 20,896 of record CAMGIP010000013.1, read on the forward strand.
CAGTCTGTTTCATTGGATGGATTGGCTAATGACTCTAATCTCGCCTCTCGTCCACTCGTCAATGGGCGAGAGGCGAGATTAGAGCTGATATTACTAAGGGTTAAGAGTAGCGGTTGTCGTGCAGATGTTATTTGGTCATCTCTCCCTCAATGGTCAGGCGCAACGTCTCTGTGGTAGAGTTAGTAAGGATGGTGATGCTCTTCTTGAAATGGCCCGGATAGCGTCCTTTGCCATTGTAGGTCACCTTAATCTCGCCCGACTTGCCGGGAAGCACTGGTTCGGTAGTGTATTCCGGCACGGTGCATCCGCAGGAGGCTACAGCCTGATGGATGACCAAGGGGGCATCTCCCACATTGGTGAACTTGAATACATACTTCACCACCGACTGATCCTCGGAGAAGGTTCCGAAGTTGTGTGATGTCTTTTCAAATTTGATTTCGGCTTTACCCTGGGCCTGTGCCCAAGCGAAGCTGCCGAGAAGCATCATCAGACAAAATACAATTTTTTTCATGCTTTCGTTTTCGTTTATCTGTTATGTTATCTCTTTTCTTCTCTATCTCTTGTGTCGTATTCCACCCGCACAGTGTGGTACGCGGTGCAAAAATAGGGAAAAATAGCGAATTTATGCCTTGGAAGGCCAAAAAGTACCTTTTTTCCTGCATTTCCTTGGGGTGAGGGCTAAAAATGGAGGTAAAAAGGGGAGGTAAGTAGCCGGTACTCGTCGCTGTATCCTCCGGTGGAGTCATGGATGAAGAGCTCGTCGGAGAGGGACAGGGCAGTGAATCTGTTTCCAAAGAGTATCAGTTGCCGTTTGCAGGGCTTGCCTGGCTTGGTATAGACGCGGGTGGTTCGTTGCAGATAGAGTCCGCTGAACCATGCAGTCTCTTCCACCTGCTGGGCTGCGTCAGCAGGCACTACGACGGCCATCCGTCCGCCGTCTGCCAGCAGGGAGGCACTCTGGCGAAACAGGGTCTGGAAAGGCAGAGTGGCTGTGTGGCGGGCCATGCTGCGCTGAAGGTCAGGGTTACGCAGGGAGTCCTGGAAATAGGGCGGGTTGGAGACGATTAGGTCAAACCTTTTGTGGGTGGTAAAGGAGGTGAAGTCCTGGCAGACGACCTCCATCCGATTGCCCCACGGCGACTCTTCCATATTCTCCTGAGCCTGTGCGGCCGCCTCACTGTCAATCTCTATGGCTGTGATTGAGGCTGAGGGGCAACGCTGGGCCAACTGTAAGGCAATCAGCCCGCTGCCTGTGCCTACATCCAGCACAGAGCCTACACCATCCACCGGAGCCCACGCCCCCAGCAGTACTCCATCCGTACCTATCTTCATTCCGCAGCGCTCATGGTGCACCGTGAATTGCTTGAACTGAAAATATTCGTTTGACATAAATGATTAGTCCCGCTATCGTTACTTCATGCTGCAAAAATAGATAAATCCACGGATAATTATTCCATTCCGGACGCTTTTTGAGCTTTTTATAAGGTGTATTGTACATTTATTCAAATAAAATGAGTAATTTTGTCGCCATTTGTGCGAGATAATGAACTGAGGAATTGATTTAAGAATTTGTAACAGATATAAAGAATGAAGGAATTGCAGTATAAGTTGATGAGCAATGATAATGCCCAACAATCAGTCTCCATTATTGCAGATATGCAATCTTCACCCCGTGATTTTGAAATTGAGGCTGGGGATTTGGATATGCCTATTCCCATCCTTCCTGCCCGAAATATGGTGATTTTCCCCAAGGTGTTTCACCCTATGCTTATCGGTCGCTCCTCCTCGTTGAGGTTGGTCAAGGCCGCTGAGCATAAGAATGCACTTATTGGAGTCTTCTGCCAGAAAAAGGCCGATGTGGAGAATCCGCAGGCGCAGGATCTCCATCCCGTGGGTGTCGTGGCCCGTGTATCGCGTATCTTCGAGATGCCCGGTGGACATGTTACGGCCATTGTTCACGCCTTGTATCGGGCCAGGTTGGGGGGCATCGTGGATGAACTGCCCTATCTGAGGGGGAGGGTCAAGATAGATCCGGAAAAAGAGGTTGATGAGAAGTCGGACCATTTCAAGATGCTCTTTGAATCTATCCGCGATACCTTGGTGAACAATCAGCAGGAACTGGAGATTGTTCCGGAACTGGCCTTTAATATCCGGACGCTGCCTGTACAATCCGAGACGGTGAGTGTGATGTGCTCCAACCTGAGCATGGATGTGCAGGATAAGATTCTTCTTTTGGAGAAGAACGATGTGGAGGAGCGCATGTTCTCGCTCCTGCAGATTCTGGGCAGACAGGTGAAGCTGGCTCAAATCAAGGCCTCCATTCAGCAGAAGGCCAAGCAGACCATAGACCAGCAACAGCGCACCTACTTTCTGCAGCAACAGATGAAGATGATTCAGGATGAGCTGGGTATCAGCAACGGTGTCGCTGATACCCATGATGAAGCCTTCCGTCTGCGCCGCATCGCTGTCTTCAAGGAATGGAATGACAACGTCAAGGAGGTCTTCAATAAGGAACTTCTCAAATTTGAGAAGCTCTACCCGCAGAATGGCGAGTATGCCACCATGTTGACTTATCTCGAAACCATGCTTGCGGTGCCCTGGGGGCAGTTTACCAAAGACACACTCAACCTGAAAAAGGCGCAACGGACACTTAACTCCAGACATTATGGACTGGAAAAGGTGAAGGAGCGTATCCTGGAGCATCTGGCTGTGCTCAAGCTCAAGGGTAACATGAAATCGCCCATCCTCTGTTTCTACGGCCCTCCCGGAGTAGGTAAGACCTCTTTGGGCCGCTCTATTGCTGAGGCCATGGGACGCAAGTATGTGCGCATTTCCCTGGGTGGTATGCATGATGAATCGGAAATCCGCGGACACCGCCGTACCTATATCGGTGCCATGCCCGGACAGATTGTCAAGTCACTCATCAAGGCCAAATCGTACAATCCCGTCTTTGTGCTGGATGAGATAGATAAGGTGTGCAGTAGCCATAACGGTGACCCCTCAGCCGCGTTGTTGGAGGTGCTCGACCCCGAACAGAACAAGGCTTTTCATGATAACTACTTGGAGGTGGATGTGGACCTCTCTCATGTGATGTTTATCGCCACGGCCAATGACCTCTCCACCATCCCCAAGCCGTTGCTTGACCGTCTGGAGCTGATTGAGGTGAGCAGCTATATCACCGAAGAGAAGGTGGAAATAGCCCGTAAGCACCTCGTGCCCAAGCAGATGGAGGAGAACGGCATGAAGAAGGAGAATGTGAAATTTTCCAAAGCTGCCCTGGAGACTATTGTGGAGGACTATACCCGCGAAAGTGGTGTGCGCCAGTTGGAGAAGATGATTGGTAAAGTACTCCGCAAGGTGGCCCTCAAGTATGCCCTTGACGAGACTGTGCAGCTCATTGACATCAAGCCGGACAATCTGACTGACTATCTCGGTATGAAGCTCTATAGTCGTGACAAGTATCAGGGCAATGAGTATGCTGGAGTGGTGACCGGACTGGCCTGGACGGCTGTGGGCGGAGAGATTCTCTTCGTGGAGACCAGTCTCAGCAAAGGCAAGGGAGGCAGACTGACCCTTACCGGAAACTTAGGCGATGTGATGAAGGAGTCGGCCATGCTGGCACTGGAATTCATCAAGGCCCACGCATCGCTGCTCCAGATTGATCAGGAGGTGTTTGATAACTGGAACATCCATATCCACGTGCCCGAAGGTGCCATTCCCAAGGATGGTCCCTCGGCCGGTATCACCATGGCTACCTCCATTGCCTCCGCGCTTACGCAGCGTAAGGTAAAGGCCGGCATTGCCATGACGGGAGAGATTACCCTCAGAGGAAAGGTGCTCCCCGTGGGTGGCATCCGGGAGAAGATTCTGGCTGCCAAGCGTGCCGGTATCAAGGAGGTTATTCTCTGTGAAGAGAACCGGAAGGATATCGAGGAGATAGAGGAAATCTACCTGAAGGGACTCACTTTCCACTACGTGAATAATGTGAAGGAGGTGTTTGAGATGGCACTGCTGAAGAGCAAAGTGGCTGATCCCATCGACTTGACTGTTCCCAAGGAGGAGCATGAGGAGAAATCAGAAAAGTGATGAACGACACCTGACAGAGAGAACAAGAATCAATCAAAGATAAGCTGAAGTAATATGAAGTTTGAACTCCAATATACCGACCCCTTGAGCAATGCTCGTGCAGGAGTGCTCACTACCGACCACGGAACCATACAGACACCCATCTTTATGCCTGTGGGTACAGTGGGATCCGTCAAGGGGGTACACGTACGCGAACTGAAAGAGGATATCCAGGCCCAGATTATTCTGGGCAATACCTATCATCTCTATCTCCGTCCGGGACTTGAGGTGATAGAGAAGGCTGGAGGATTGCATAAATTCAACGGCTTTGACCGTCCTATGCTGACCGATAGCGGGGGATTTCAGGTCTTCTCTCTTTCTGGCATACGCAAATTGCGTGAGGAGGGTGCGGAGTTCAGATCTCATATCGACGGAAGCAAGCACTTCTTCACTCCCGAGAAGGTGATGGACATTGAGCGGACCATTGGTGCTGACATCATGATGGCCTTCGACGAGTGTCCGCCGGGTGACTCTACCTATGAATATGCTAAGAAGTCGCTCGGCCTCACTCACCGTTGGCTGGATCGCTGCATCACCCGTTTCAACCAGACAGAGCCTAAATATGGCTATAGTCAGTCGCTCTTCCCCATCGTACAGGGATGTGTCTATCGCGACCTGCGTACCCAGTCGGCGGAGTTTGTGGCCTCCAAAGAGGCAGACGGCAATGCCATCGGCGGATTGGCAGTGGGAGAGCCCGTGGAGAAGATGTACGAGATGATAGAGCTGGTCAATGGCATCCTGCCCAAAGACAAACCCCGCTACCTGATGGGGGTAGGCACGCCTGTCAATATCCTGGAAGGTATAGAACGGGGAGTGGATATGTTTGACTGTGTGATGCCTACACGCAACGGACGCAACGGGATGCTCTTTACCAAGGAGGGCATCATCAACATGAGAAACAAAAAGTGGGAGATGGACTTCAGTCCCATTGAGGCCGATGGGGCCTCCTATGTGGATACCCTTTATACCAAAGCCTATCTCCGCCACCTGTTCCATGCCCAGGAGCTGCTGGCCATGCAGATAGCCTCCATCCACAACCTCGCCTTCTACCTCTGGTTAGTTGGAGAGGCACGGAAGCATATCATACAGGGTGATTTCTCCCGCTGGAAGCCTGAGATGGTGCGTAAGCTCTCCACCCGGCTCTGAACTTAGTGAAAGAAACCTGCTTCAATCAGCATACTCATTACAGAACAATACGTATTCCGCATTATGATAGCATACCTTCGACAACTGTTAGGTAGCGGGCGCTTTCTCCGGCGCTTAGATTGGTACATCATCCGCAAGTTTCTGGGTACCTATGTGTTTGCCATCGGACTGATTATCTCCATCGCTGTGGTCTTTGACTTCAATGAGCGTATGGATAAGTTTATGTCGCACAATGCCCCATGGGAAGCTATCATTTTTGACTACTACCTCAATTTCATTCCCTATTTCGCCAATCTGTTCAGCCCGCTTTTTGTCTTTATTGCGGTCATCTTCTTCACCTCCAAGCTGGCTGAGAACTCAGAGATTATTGCCATGTTCTCGGCTGGGATGAGCTTCAAGCGGATGCTTCGCCCCTACATGGTTTCCGCAGCCATCATTGCCGTGGTCACCTTCTGCTTGGGGGCATACGTCATCCCTATTGGCAGCGCTACGCGCATTGATTTTGAGGACAAATACTACAAACCGAGAAAGAAAAGTACCGCACGGAATATCCAGCTGGAGGTGGACTCGGGGGTGATAGCCTACATTGAGCGTTATGAGGATTTCAGCAAGACCGGTTATCGCTTTTCACTCGACAAGTTTGAGGGCAAGAAGCTGGTTTCTCACCTCACAGCACGCTCAGTCACCTACGACACTACCGCTGTGCATCGCTGGACGGTGAAGGACTACATGATCCGTACGATGGATGGCTTGAAGGAGAGCATCACCAAAGGCGACCGTATTGACACTACGCTCTTCATGGAGCCCAGTGACTTTCTGATTGTCAAGAACCAGCAGGAGATGCTGACCAGTCCGCAACTCAGTGTCTATATCGACAAGCAGAAGCAGCGTGGATTTGCCAATATCAAGGAGTTTGAGATTGAATACCACAAACGCATAGCCATGTCGTTTGCCTCCTTTATTCTGACGCTTATCGGTGTGTCGCTCTCTTCGCGCAAGACCAAGGGAGGCATGGGGCTGCATCTCGGGGTGGGATTGGCTCTCAGCTTTTCCTATATTCTGTTCCAGACCATTGCCTCTACCTTTGCGGTCAACGGCAATGTGCCTCCTGTGCTGGCGGTATGGATTCCCAATGTGCTCTACGCTTTCATTGCTTTCTATCTCTATCGCAAGGCACCAAAGTAATATCTATAATTTATAATTTATAATTGAGTTGACAACACTTCTGCTGTTCATGCTGATGATTGGCTGTTCGGCGTGAAGGGGCTCTTTACACGCTCATCTCAATTACAATCAGGGTGATGAATCCGAGAAGTAAGGCGTAGGTAGCCTGCTTCTGGAAACCGTGAGCATGGGTCTCTGGAATCATCTCCTCACTGGTGACGTAGAGCATGGCCCCACCGGCAAAGCCCAGCATAAGGGGAAGCATAACCTCTGAAATGGCACCCAGGACAAAGCCTATCCATACGCCGACAATCTCCAAAAGGCCGATGGCCAAGGAGATGAGCAGGGTGCGCATACGGGTCACACCGGCCAAAAGAAGCGGTGCAATGATGACCATCCCTTCGGGTATGTTCTGCAGCGATATGGCCAAGGTTACGGTCCATGGGTTACCCTCTGTAGATATGTCGCTGATGCTCACACCTGCTGCTACACCTTCCGGCAGTTTGTGTATGGCTATAGCCATGACGAAGAGCATGATATGGTTGACGTGGCTGTTTTGGCTATGCTCTTCCGGATGCAGACCAGTGAGGTGATGCAGATGGGGGGTGATAAAGCAGAGCAGATTGAGGAAGAAGGCTCCCACCATGACGGCACACGAGGCTATCCACCACCGGTCTGCCCCTTCCATCTCAAAGGCTGGTACGATGAGGCCTATGGTAGATGCCGCCAACATGACGCCGGCACAATAGCCTAATATGGTATCGTTCCATTTGTGCGGCAACTCTTTGATGAAAAATCCCAAAACTGAACCCAGCAGCGTGGCTCCACACAGTCCTGCTGCACTAATCCATACTTCTGTCATAATGTCTCCTGTTGATTACTGTTTCAGCCAACGATCTAACCAGTTGAAGAAGGTCCGTTGCCACAAGATGCCGTTTTGGGGTTTCAGCACCCAGTGGTTCTCATCCGGATAGATAAGCAGCTGGGCAGGTACGCCCCGCATAATGGCGGCATCGAAGGCGGCCATGGCCTGGTTGGGCAGGATGCGGTAGTCCTTCTCGCCGTGGATGCAGAGGATGGGAGTATCCCACTTATCCACAAAGCGGTGGGGCGAGTTGGCAAAGGTGCGCTGCGCCACGGCATTCTGCTTCTCCCAATAGGCTCCTCCCATGTCCCAGTTGGCAAACCATTTCTCCTCAGTCTCCAAATATTGCATCTCCATGTTGAAGATACCGTCATGGGCAATGAAGGCCTTGAATCGCTTGTTATGGTGGCCGGCGAGCCAATAGACGGAGAATCCACCAAAGCTGGCGCCTACGCATCCTAAGCGTTCGCAATCAACATAGGGCTCCTTGCAGAGTTCGTCAATGGAGCTGAAGTAGTCCTTCATGCACTGTCCGCCGTAGTCACCGCTGATGGCTTCGTTCCACTCTACACCAAATCCGGGCAGTCCGCGACGGTTGGGGGCAATGATGATGTACCCTTGGGCAGCCATGACCTGGAAATTCCAGCGGTAGCTCCAGAACTGGCTCACTGGGCTTTGGGGACCACCTTCGCAGAAGAGCAGGGTGGGGTACTTCTTGGCGGGGTCAAAGTGGGGAGGATAGATGACCCAAGAGAGCATCTGCTTGCCATCGGTAGTGGTCTGCCAGCGAGCTTCCACTTTACCCATATCTACCTGGTTGTATATGGCCTCATTGACGTGGGTCAGCTGCGTCTCCTCTTTATTTACACAGTAGATTTCGTCTCCCATGCTCATGCTGTGCCGCTTGGCTATCAGACCTTGAGGCGAGAGAGCCAATGAGCAGTAGTCAGCCACCGAAGAGGTGAGCAACTCAATGCGGCAGGCGGAGGTATTGTTCTCTGCTGTCTGATTCAGATAAAGACGATAAATCTGTTCTGTACCGTGCCATACGCCGAGGAAATAGACCGATTGGGAGTCGCTGTTCCAGAGGAAGGATTCCACGTTGGACTGGAAGGCCTTACTCACAAAGCGCTTCTCGCCTGTGGCGCGATCCATCACGCAAAGGCGGTTGAGGTCTGCTTCATAGCCGTCGCGCTCCATGCTTTGCCAGGCTATGTATTTGCCGTCGGGGGAGTATTGGGGATTGGTGTCGTATCCGGCCATTGCCTGGGCATCAGCTTCCGTCGGTTTGCACAGGTTGACAAACTTACCCTCTGCCAGGTCGTACTCGTAGATGTCTGAGTCAGTAGAGATGGCATAGGCCATGCCGGTCTTCATGCGGCAGGTGAAGGCCACCTTGTCTCCCTTAGGGCTCCATGCCAACTGCTCTATCCCACCGAAGGGCTTCATCGGGCTCTCATAGGGGAGTCCCTCCAGAATATCCTTGGCCTCACCGGTCGTCTTGCCGTCAAAGGGAGCCACGAAGGGGTGGGGTGCGGTAGTAACCCACTCATCCCAATGCTTGTACATCAGGTCGTTGACGATGATGCCGCTGGCTTTCGGCAGGTCAGGGTAGAGGTCGGCGGTGCTCTTTACCGTCTTGACCTGCGCAATGAAGAGCAGGTGACTCTCGTCCGGCGAAAAAGCAAAACCTTCGATATCTCCCTCATAGTAAGTCAACTGTCTGCGTTGTGTGCCATCGGGATTCATCTCCCACACTTGGTTACTTCCACTCTCGTTGCTGAGATAGGCCAGCTTGCTGCCCTGTTTAATCCAGGTAGGCTGGCTTTGTTGGAAGTTGTCGTGGGTCAGTTGCATGTTGTCGCTGCCATCAGCATTCATCACAAAGAGTTCCCGGTTGCTCTTGTTTTGCTCCACGCTGTAGTAGGCAACGCTGTAGGCTATGCGCTCTCCCGTGGGAGATACACTTACATCACCAATTCGTCCCATGGCCCATAGAGCTTCGGGAGTAAACTGCCGGTTGTCAATCCGGATGTTTGACGGACCGATGAGAGAGGCATTGGCTTCTTTACCCTTCGTTGCGTCCTGACATGCGGCCAGGGTTATGGCACCTGTCATCATAAGTACAAGAAGTGATTTCATGTTGGATGATAAGGAATTGTCTTGTTGGTATCTTTTCAGTTACTTGTTCTGCTGTTGCTGACGCTGTCTCATCAGCTCCTCCTGCTGTTTCTGCATAGCCTCTAAGCGTGCGGCAAATCCCGACTTCTTCATCTTCTTGGGGTCTTTCTTGTTGGCCTCCAGTTGGGCCAGCAGTTTGGCCTCGTCCGTAGTGCGGCGCATTACGATGGTGGTCACCACGCCAATTAGGGTAGAGAGGAAGTAGTAGTAGTTCAGTCCGGCAGGGTAGTCGTTGAGGATAAAGAAGAACATTAGCGGCATCAGGTACTGCATCCACTTCATGGCAGCTAACTGCGGGTTGGCTCCGTTGTCCTGCTGCTGCATCATGTACTTCGTGTTCAGGATGGTGGTGAGGGTCATCAGCAGACAGAATACGCTGATGTGGTCACCGATGAAGGGGATGGAGGGGAAACTGATGAGCGCATCATAGGTGGAGAGGTCATCAGCCCAGAGGAAGCTCTGCTGGCGCAGTTCAATGGCGCTGGGCACAAAGAAGAAGAGAGCCATGATGACCGGCATCTGTATCAGCATGGGCAAGCAGCCACCCATCGGGCTTACGCCATACTGGCTGTAGAGGGCCATCACCTCCTGTTGTTTCTTCATGGCATCCTCCTGATTGGGGTACTTCTGGTTGATTTCATCGATTTTCGGTTTCAGTACACGCATCTTGGCTGAAGAGATGTAGGTCTTCCACGTTGTGGGATAGATGACTGCCTTCACGATAAGTGTCATCAGCAATAGTACGATGCCCATACTGAGTCCCCAACCGGTGAGCCAGTCAAAAAGGTTGATGGTGAAGATCATGTTGACCCACCGGATAATGGGCCATCCAAGATAGACCAGCTTGTTCAGGTCCCAATCGTGGTCGCGTCCGCGGTCCAAGGCACTCAAGGTCTTGTAGTGGTTCGGGCCGAGGTAGAAGTTCATTTGAGTGGGTTGGCCACCCGTGGGATCAAAGGGAGTGCTCATCTCGGCACGGTAATCCTTGATGTACCCGCTACCTTGAGTCTCCATCTGGCTGGAGAGTTTGCTTTGGGTAAACTTGGCATCGCTGATGAGTACAGCAGAGAAGAACTGGTTCTTGAAAGCAATCCAGTTGAGCGGTTCGGCCACTTGCTTCTCTTCGTTGCTGGCTGCCGAGAGGTTTTTCGTGCCCTCATCGTAGATTTTGTAGGTCAGTTCAGCCAGTCGGTTCTCGTAGGTAAAGCCCTTCTCAATCTGTCGTGCACGCTGGCGCCACTCAATATCCACGCTCTGTTTGCCGTTGGCCAGTTTGTCGCCCATGCCTACGGCCTGCAGGGTCATATCCACCAAGTAACTGCCCGGGCGCAAGGTGTAGGTGAAGTCGATGTAGCTCTTTTCATCGGCCTGCAGACGCATGGTTACCGCTGTGTCGCTCTTGGCTACCGGAGTGAAGTAGTAATCCGCCGTCTGGATGGTCTCCTGCTGGTTGTAGAAGAGGAAGTTCATCGTTGCATCCTCACCACTGAAGAGAGTCACCGGAGTCTGCTTGTCCTGTTCCATATACTCTTTGAGCATGGCCGAGGAGATGCGTCCGCCTTTGTTGTCCACTGTCAGTTTCAGCACATCGTTTTCAATCACTGTCTGTGTATTTTCCCCTTTGCGCATCGCAAAGAAGAGTGCCGTGCTGTCGGTATCTGCTTTCTGCCGCCGTTCGTTGGCCAAAGCAGCTTCTGCCTTTGCTTTGAGTTCGGCCTCACGTTGCTGAACTTGGGCAATGGAGTCATAGTAATGCTGCTGGGCCAGCAGTTGCTCTTCGCTGGGACGGCTGTACCAGCTGAATCCGATGAGCAGAAGTGCAATCAGTACAAGTCCTGTAATGGTATTCTTATCCATGATTCTTGTTAAACGTTTTTAAGTAATTAATCTATTTCTGTTTTGTTAGTTTTTACACTTGAGGGTTATTCGTTGTTTGAGGCCTTCTCCTGTTCGTAGGCAATGGCAGCCTTCACAAAAGAGAGGAAGAGCGGATGAGGATGGAGCACGGTGCTGCTGTATTCAGGGTGGAATTGGGTGCCCACAAACCAGCGGAGGGTGGGAATCTCCACTATCTCCACCAGGTCGGATTCTGGATTGGTACCCGTACACATCATGCCAGCGGCCTCGTATTCAGCTTTATAACTGTTGTTGAACTCGTAGCGATGACGGTGGCGCTCCTGAATACGATCCGTGCCGTATGCTTCACGTACCTTGCTTCCTTCCCGCAACACACAGTCATAGGCCCCGAGGCGCATGGTACCTCCCATATCGGTGATGGACTTCTGCTCCTCCATGATATCAATCACGTTGTGCGGCGTTTTTTGGTCCATCTCACGGCTGTTGGCATCGGCATAGCCCAACACATTGCGGGCAAACTCGATGGCGATACACTGCATGCCGAGACAGATGCCAAAGGTGGGGATGTTGTTTGTGCGGGCATACTTGATGGCCACGAATTTACCAGGAATACCCCGTTCGCCGAATCCCGGGCCAATGAGTACGCCACTCATACCCTTCAGCGCTTCGGCTATATTCTCTTCGGTCAGCTTCTCGCTGTTGACGAAATCCACCTCCACCTTACGGTCGTTGTAGGTTCCGGCTTGTGACAGGGCCTCCCGTATCGATTTGTAGGCATCCTGCAGGTCGTACTTGCCCACCAAGGCGATGTGTAGTGGGGTGGTGTTCTCGGCCTTGTGGCGACGTTCGAGGAAAGAACGCCATGGACCCAGTCCCGGAGTGTCGCCCACGGGAAGCCCCATCTTGCGCAGAATGGTCTCGTCCAATTTCTGGTTTTGCATGAGGATAGGCACCTCATAGATGGTCGGTGCATCCACACTCTGTACTACCGCCTCCTCATCTACGTTGCAGAAGAGGGCCACCTTTCTGCGCAGGCCAGCACTCAGTTCGTGCTCGGTGCGGAGCACCAGGATGTCCGGCTGTATTCCCGCGCTTTGCAGCTCCTTGACCGAGTGCTGTGTGGGTTTGGTTTTCAGCTCTCCAGCTGCGGCCAAGTAGGGAACATAGGTCAGGTGCACGCAGAGCGCATCTTTGCCCAACTCCCACTTCAGCTGGCGTATGCTCTCCAAGTAGGGCAGAGATTCGATGTCACCCACCGTACCGCCAATCTCTGTGATGACGAAGTCAAATTTATATTTGTTGCCCAGCAACTTGATGTTGCGCTTGATCTCATCCGTGATGTGTGGGATGACTTGTATGGTTTTTCCGAGGTAGTCGCCCCTACGTTCCTTGTCGATGACGCTTTTATAGATGCGTCCCGTAGTGATGTTGTTGGCTTTGGTGGTTTGAATACCCAAAAAGCGCTCGTAGTGGCCCAAATCCAGGTCAGCTTCATGGCCATCCACCGTCACGTAGCATTCCCCATGTTCGTACGGGTTGAGTGTACCCGGATCGATGTTGATGTAGGGGTCATACTTCTGTATCGTTACAGTATAACCTCTTGCCTGAAGCAGTTTGCCGATGGATGAAGAAATGATACCCTTTCCTAAGGAAGAGGCCACACCACCGGTGACGAAAATATATTTTGTTTCTCCCACAACCGTATGTTTTTGAAGTTCATAAATCTCAGTTTCTTTGTTCTTGTCCATAATTGTATCTGTATTGGTTAATAATTAGTTCTGTTCTTGTCTATTCAAGCCCAATTTGTCCTTGGGTATCTTCTCACTCTCCCCTCCTCAATTTTGATACCTTGTCCTGTTTGGGTATCTCATCATCCCCTCATTTCTGTTACCTCCTCTTTCCCCTTCTCTTTGGCATCTCATTATTCCTATATATAATAGGTATAAGGATTCTGGCAGTTCTAATCTTCCCTCTTCTTCTGAT
>CAMGIP010000014.1 GCA_946056155.1 uncultured Mediterranea sp.
CTGCATTGCGCTGGGATATCCAGACGAGACACCGGCTGCCAAACCCCGCACAATGGATAAAATCATATATTTGGATTAAAGGGTTATGAAATCGATTTTGATCAAAGACACTACGGTAGCAGAGCGCGCACAGATTGTTCGCGAAGCGTTGGGTGCAGACTGCGACTGTGAAGGACAAGACTTCACCGACATGTATGATGACTATATCTACGGACTGAAGGAACTGTCTGACATCAACCGGGAGTTTAGCGAAAAACATGCCGGAGAGGTGACATCGGGAGGTATTTGAAAGGATAAGTTAAATGCTAAAACTGATCTATGATGGATAAAAACGAACAGATCAAGGAACAGACGGAGTGGCAAAAGATGCGCTCCGGACAGATGTACGACTGGACAGATCCTGAAATTGACAGCAGTCTGACACGGTCGAGGTTAGCCTGTGAGAGATTCAACCGATCGGGGATAGACCATGCTGACTACCGCGAAGCATTAGAGGGGATGATTCCCGGTGTGCCTCGTTCAGTCACCATCCTTCCACCCTTCCACTGCGACCACGGAAACGGCCTGCACTTGGGCGAAGGCGTCTTCGTCAACTACAACGGTATGTTTCTCGATGCGGGCGACATCACCATCGGCAACCGCACACTCATCGGCCCCAATTGTTCGCTCTACACCCCGCAGCACCCCATCAACTACCTGCAAAGGCGCAAGACCATTGAGTCGGCCTATCCCATTGTTATTGGAGAGGATTGCTGGCTGGGCGGCAATGTCACCGTCTGCCCCGGTGTGACGATTGGCGACCGTACTGTCATTGGAGCCGGTAGCGTGGTGACCCACGACATTCCCTCCAACTGTATGGCGGCCGGCAACCCCTGCCGAGTTATCAAGCAACTGCTGCAGGAAGAAGACTAAGCTGCTACGGTACGCTCCCCTGTCCATCGGTCAGTTTATTCTCCAAAGTCAAACAGAAATCAAGACGGAGCTCTTGGATTTGACTCGGAAGCGTGTCACCCTCTCCATCCTACGCAAAAGCGCTAATTGATCCATTAGGTATGCAATTAGCGCTTTTGCTTTTGGGGTGAAACGGTAGCTTACAGAGTGCTTCGCCACAAGCCATGCAGGTTACAATAGGCGCGGACAGCGATGGGGGTCTCACCAGTCAGGAAGAGTACCTCCGGATGGTCCGTAGCTCGTAACTGATGATGCTGCACTCCCCGGGATGTCAGCAGTTCAATCCATTCGATGTGGTGTTCTGGCTGCATGGGATGCGGCACTTCACCCACCTTGACCCGATAGCCTCCCTCCACCTTCTCAACTACCGGCAGATGCTTCTCCACACCTGCGTCTTTGACATGTTCTTCCAGACGTTCCATCGGTTGACCACAGCAATGTAGTGTCCCGCCTCCACCGTTCAAAACCTCTAACACGGCTCCACAGATGGAGCAACGATAAACTTCTCCTCTTTTTGTCATACACTAACCTCCTTATCTTTAATGATTATACTTCAATAACGGATTTGGGCACAGGAATGTTTCATAAAATGGAATAATATACCTACATTTGCAACGACATATTTACGGAAGGAACGGCTTGACCTCAAAAAGGCAGACAGGGGATGAGCTGATAGACAGATATGGAGAACAGATAAAAAATGAAAACCATGAGGGAAAACACCATAAATCACAGGCTGCCGGAAACGGATGAAGAGAGGCTGCTCATCGTTCCGAGTAACAGGCAGAAGGAAACGGCAGGCGGAGCATCATTTTTTGTACTGATGTTTATGTTGACATTTCTTGCCTTACCGCTATGGGCGGCAACGAGAGATGACGACCCTCCCTTGCCCGAAACAGTAGAGCAGACATTACTCAAGAAATTGGAGGCACACCCTCGCTCTGCCTGCCAGACGGAGGCAGGTCTGACAGCACGTCTGCAGCTCTTGCAGCAGTTGGCTGGACACTACGGCTACATGGCACGGCTCTCCATGCTGCAACGGGTCGTACGCGAAGGCCAGGAACTCCTGGCGGCCTCCTCACTCAGCCCTGAGGAACAGGCCAAATGGCAGAGCCAGCTGATTGACGGCTACTACCACTACGCCTTTGTGGCCCACGACAGCATCACGATGCGTTCTGCTGTGGAGAGTGACGAACAGTACCTCACGAAGTTACCCGCCAAAGTAGCCGGACACCGCCTCTTTGAGTGGCGCCAACGGCTCAACCAGGCCTGGAGGGCCTACTGCGACAAGAACTATCTGCGGGCCAAGCTGCTGCTCTGCAACCTTATCAACGACCTCTACCTCTTCAACCTATCCGAAAAGGAGTCGCCCCAAAACAAGCCTTATATCCCTGCCGCCTCACGGATGGAGCTCTATGCCCGTTTCCTCATGAGCGATGTCTGCAAGGCCAACGGCGAAGTGGGACTCTGCATCCTTTACCTCCACCGCATCTCCTCACTCATGGGCAGTGATGGCACCCTAATGTGGACTGCCATTGGCGAGCATATGGCAGAACGCTACATGGCCATTTACCACTCCGATTATAGTTTCTGGCTGAATCGATTGGAAGATAACGTGAAGGAGATGAAGTTCTATATGCTCCCCGACATCTACAAGCACTACCAACAGATGGTCAATCGGAAGAGTGATAAGAAGTTCACAGACCGTGTGGAGCGAAATGTCTGGACCCAAGATGATGACCGCCAATTAAAGCGATGGGAAGAGCTTCAGGAGCAGTTGGAAGCTCTCGACAAATCGGTGAAACAGAAGCGGGTAAAGGAGACCATTCAAGGGGCACGTGAGACATGGCGTTTGTTCATCGATTTCATGGCCAACAACTTTGTCTCGTACGAGTACATGCATCACTACTTCCACTTCTTGAATACCTACTCCTCCTACCTCATCCAGCAGGGATTGGAGGAAGAGGGCGGTCTGAGGGAGATGTTTGCAGAGAGTGTTCATCTGATTTCCAACATCATACTCCAGCACTACCAGCTGGCCGAGTGTTACGGCTGGACGGACTATGAGAATCGCTGTGCACCCTTCTATTACTATTCAGAAGGTGTCAACACCCCCCACAAGCAGAAGGCCTTGGATAAGCTCTCCGGTTGGCTGACTCTCCTCAGTACCAAAAGTCAGATATTAGCAGAGACAGCCTCTAAGTTGAAAAACAGCCTCGCGAAAATCATCCCTCCAGGCAATTAGGGTTGGTTTTCAGTCATCAAATTAGTTTTTTGTTACAAGTTAACGAATTGATTATCAGATAAAAGGTTGAAAGGCCAATGGTTTATTGTAAATCATAAATTGTAAATTATAAATTGCCATGAATATCACCATTCCATACAGACTCATCACCACGGGAGTGACTGTAGCGTTTCTCTCGTTATCTCTTACCCTTGCTGCCCAAAAGCCGGCGAAAATCGCCCAGACACCGGAGCAGAAGGCACAAGCCTGCGCCAATTTGGATGGAGCAGAGCTTATACAGTATCTCAACAGCCAACTATACCAGCAGGAGACGGAAGCCGTGGAGCAACAGTTGGCACAAGACAACCTCCCTCTGGAGCAGGCCATTGCCCTCGACATCAAACGGCAGGAACTGAAAAAAATGCGTGCCAAGGCCCTTGACCTGGTGGGAAAGCAACTCAAGGAACGTACCACCCCCTGCCGAATAGCCCTCAAAGCTACCCGAGCGTTCGAGGACTTCAATCTCCCGCAGTATGCCATCATCAATGAGGTGGGCTATAGCTATTACTACACCCCCCGCATCAAAATCCGGATAGAGCTCGACCGACCGCAAAACGTCTATTGCCTCTACGGCTACGAGGTAGGGGCTGACAACCAACCGAATACCCAAAAGGCGTTGGAAATGGAAAGGAAGGGAAAGTATCACTACCAATACATCTTCCTCAAGCCCCACTTCACCCCACAATCATTGCTCGTCAATGGCTATTATTAATGTGTATCACCCGACTTATCTCATCAAATGAACTTCATTATGTGGAACTATCCATACACCTTCACTCAGTTGTCCAAGTTGTCGTTCTTGTGCATCGTACAGCGGAGCCTGAATCTCATACTGCTTCTGCTGGCCATCCCTCTCGCAATGCAGGCACAGTCTGTTCGCACCATGGTACAGACAGGACATACCCAACCGATCAAAAGTTTCGACATCAGCCCCAACGGCAGACTGCTGGTGTCGCTCGACAAAGGGCTGAAATGCTGCGTCTGGGACCTGCATACCGGGCGGCAGCTCATTGAGACCTATGACTTCTTCTCGGGCAAATCCATCCGCGAGGTGAGCTTCCACAAAAGGCGTTCCGACTGGGTGGTGCTGACCGATGAGGAGAACAGCCATATCCTTGACCTCAGAAGCCAACGGCGCATCGGACTGATCAAAAAGGAGGAGAACAAGGTCAAGGTGCACAGCAACCAGGAGGTGACCGTCAAGGCAGAGGGCAATGACCTGCTGGTCTATAGCAAGGCCACAGGACGGCAGCTCTCACAACTCACCAGCCTCGCCTCACCGGTGCGTGACGTCAAGTCCATCGCCCGTGGAAGACGCCTGCTGGCCATGGGATTGGATGAGGTGGTCTGCTGGAACCTGGAGTTGGGCTCCGTGGAGTATGCACACCCCCTGGAGCATCGCCAATATACGCTGGCCGTGGACCGGGAGGAGAAACACTTCATTACCGCGGAGGGAGACCGGATTGCCTTCCGCCATGTACAGACAGGAGAGACGGACTTTACCGTCAACTGTCCCGACTCGATTGGCAAACTCTGGGCGGCAGCCTTCGATGAGAGCGACCATCTGTTGCTGGCTACCACCCAGGGACTCTTTGGAGTGGAGGTTGCACAACGGAAGATGTTCCGGATAGCTACCGATGTGGAGGGGAAGAAAAACGGTACCTTCCTCTCCGCCTGCTACGACCCTGTAAACCGCCATTTCATTGTCAGCTCAGCCCAATCCACCCGACTATATACCCTCACCTGGGGCAGGAAAGCGACACTCAACCGAGGCTTCTTTGCCGATGCCCATTGCTACGACATCAAGGCTACCTCCGAGGGCATCTTCTGCTGTGGCGACTTCCGTGTCTGTCACTTCTACAAGCGGAGCGAGGCCGCCCAGCGGCATACCCCCTATCACAACGCCAATGTCAGGGGACAGTTCTACAACTACGCCTGTTGCCCCGTGGGCAAGGAGCGCATAGCGGTGGGCAACTCGTTCGGTGGTCTGCAAATCTTCAATCTTCGCACCAGGGAGCTGGAAAAGAATCTGACAGACCACCACAACACCATCTGTGGGATGGATGCCTCGGCCGATGGGAGACACTTCTTCACGGCCTCGGAGGATGGTTCCGTGGGGGTGTGGGATGCTGCAACCTGCCGGTTAGTGGCCAAGTTGGTCTATTTTCGCCGTGGCAACAACTACGCCATCATCACGGGTGAAGGTTATTATACAGCCTCCAAAGGGGCCTTCACGGGGCTCCACTTCATCAAGGGGTTGGAGGTCTATGGATTTGACCAATTTGACCTGCAATACAACCGGCCCGACCTGGTGTTGGCGCGACTGGGTTATGCCTCGGATAGACGCATAGAGATGTTGCATAAGGTCTATCGGCTCCGCCTGAAGCGCATGGGATATACCGAGGAGCAGACCGCAGCCGATGGCTCGTTCCACCTTCCGGTGACCAAGGTGGACAACTTGGCGCAGATTGCCTACGAGCAGCCGGATGGTCACGTCCGACTGCAACTCACTCTCTCAGACAGCCGCTACCCGCTGGACCGCCTGATGGTGCGTATCAATGGGGTGCCGTTGGGGGGTGTCAAGGGAATGGACCTGCGGAAAGAGCAGTCGCAGAGCGTGAGCCGAAGCGTGGATGTGGAGCTGCTGCAAGGGGAGAATTTAATAGAGGTCTCCTGCCTGAACCGTGCGGGAGCGGAGAGCTACAAGCGCACACTACAGGTGAGAAATGGAGCCAAACCCACACGCCCCAACCTCTACATCGTGGCTGTAGGTACCTCCCAACACGCCCAAAGCCAGTTTGACCTGCACTATGCGGCCAAGGACGCTGAGGACCTGAGCCGACTCTTTGAACAGCACAACAGGGGCCACTATGGGCGTATCGAAACTCGCCTGCTGACCAACCGGCAGGTGACCCGCGAATCGCTCCGGGAGCTGATTCCCTGGCTGAGTCAGGCCCGCATACACGATACCGTACTCCTCTTCTATGCCGGACATGGGCTGCTCACGGACGATTACGAGCAGTATCTGGCGGCTTGGGACATTGACTTTGCCCAACCCAAGAAGCGGGGCATTCCCTACGAACTGTTGGAGGATCTGTTGGGGCAGGCTCCGGCAGCCAACAAGCTGATGATGGTGGATGCCTGCCACTCGGGCTACATCGACAAGGAATGGATAGACTGTCTCTCGGCCTCACAGACTACCCGCCAGGAGGCCATACGTTTCCGCAGCAGCAGTTCGTCCGTTGCCGTGGCAAAGGTGGAGTATAAGGATATCACCCGCATGTACGATGAGCTCTTCAGCGACACGCAGCAGGAGTCGGGAGCTACCATCCTGGCCAGTGCTGGAGGTATCGAGGTGGCCATGGAGGGTGATGAGTGGCAGAATGGTCTCTTTACCAGTGCGGTCATCGAGGCCATTGCCCGCATGAAGGCGGATGATGATGCTGATGGATGCATCCGGGTACAGGAGATGCAACGCTATGTGACCCACCGCGTAAAGCAATGCTCTCAGGGTATTCAGGAACCGAATGCTCGCACGGAAAACCCGAGGCAGAACTTCATCGTAGCACATGGAAGTAATTAATAATTATTTAATGAATAATGAACAATGTATTAATGAATAATTATTTAATGAATCATTTCCTTAATGAATAATTTGACGAGGAAGAATGAAACTGATGATGTTGTACCGGTCGGTCGGGAGGGGTATCAATCAACTCGCTAACTTATAACCATGCAATAGGTAAAACAATGAAGAGAATAATACGTATCGTGATGTTGTGGATGCTCGGCATGACCTGGTGTCTGCCGCAACCTTTGGCGGCCCAGTCGGCTAAAGAGAAGTTGATGGCACAACTACAGGCCATCATTGACCGAATGGAGGCTGCCGACCGCAAGGGTAACTATGCTGACCTTCTCAAGGAGGCTACTGAGTTTGAGCAGGCGCTGAAAGGCCGGACAGAACTGCTTCTCTTTATTCCCGATGAATCACAACGAGATGAATATGAAAGGGCTGAAGTTCTTGACGAGATGAGCCATAAGCCTCTCTTAGGTCAGTACAAGGGACTTATCTACCTCATCCAGTATCGCGCCAAGAAGGCCCTGGGTGATAAGAAGAGTTCCAGTTGTCTCATATCAGCTACACTGGTGGGCTCTGGCTATTTCAAGAGTTGCACCGAGGCTTACAGCATCCTGCTCGACATCAACGGCTACAAAACGAACTACCGCCTGCGATACCGGATGATGGCCTACTGGCACCTGACCCAGGCTCTCAAGCAGACCGACAACCGATTCATCGACCCGATAACCCAACGGCTCTACAGACTGATAGGCGATGTGGATTACTCCCCCAGTGCCATCAAACGGAAACAGCAAGAGCTACACGCGAGCTTCCGGACGGTAACGGCAGAAGAGGTGGATCAGATTTTCCAAACCTTCCGCTTCGACCTGGAATGGGGCGACAAGGTGGCTCCCATTGCTGAGGTGCTCCATCAGTTGGGATTTGCCCGAGGTACCTTTGCCCTTGCCCTCCGCCTCTACCAGCAAGGAAAGATTGCCGAGGCATTGCCCCTTTTCGAGCAGACCCACCGCAAGGGGTATGACCGGGGTACCATGGCCTACGCCTTGACACTCTGGAGCTTGGACGAAAACTCCACTCAACGGCACAAACAGATTTATGAGTTGCTCAGCCCCCTCACCGAGAACAGCTATTTCAAGACCTTGGGGGCATTGCCTTGGGCCGACCTGTTGGAGAAAGGTAGCTGCATGGAGGCGGACACCATCCAGGCCTTGGAGAGCTACATGAGTGCCTATGAATGGGGACTGACCGCTAAAATCAAGGAGAAGGCTTACCAGCGTCACCGCCTGCTCTTCGACCGTTTTGAGAGCAGTGGCGTAGAGTTTGTGACGGCCGATGGGGAGAACGATTACGCTCAGCAAGCCAACTACTATGCTGAGCTCAACGATTCGCTCAACATGCTCAAGGCACTCAACAAGGGCATTGATGAGGGTAACGTAGAATGTATGGTCATTCTGGGCGAGCAGTACCACAAAGGCAAAGTGCTGAAGCGCAACGACAAACTGGCCGCAACCTATACCCAACGTGCCTTGGACAAGAATCCCAACCACCTCATTGCGCTGGGCAACATGGCCTATATGCTCACCAACGGGTATGGCCTGATGCCTGACCTCGACCGTGCCTGGGCACTCGTCAAGCGGGGCATCGGGCTACAGCCGGAGAACGAGTACTTGAAGACGGTACAGAATATAGTGAGCAAAGCCATGACCAGCTGCGAGTTGCGCAAACTGGGATATGGCTATCTCCGGAAGCAGAATCTCTCCTACGAGAAGGCCTTCTACTACTACAACCGTGCCGCCCTCAAAGGGGATGTGGCCGCCATGTATTGGTTGGCAGTCTATTACCTCGAAGGACGCGGAGGCAATGACCCCGACCCTGCACGGGCCATCGAACTGCTCCGTCAGGCACTGCCCTATCCGCCTGCCAAGGAGCTGCTCGACAAGTTGGAGAACAATACCTCCCCCCAATGAACTACCTCCCTGCCACTGCACGGAGAGAAGGTTTCACGCAAGGCCAGTCGCATCACCTCCCTCATACGAGTGGGTAAAAAGTCGATGGCTTCGGTCAGTATGCGGTAAGTTTCCTGCTCAATGTGTGTCTCTTCAAGATATCATGCACCGCTGTTCGTCAAGACGGACAGTTTCGGGCTCTGTCTGCTCTTCGGATGAAGGGCTCATCAGTAGGGCTTCGGTCTCTTTGGTCATCGTTGCAGAGGATTGTTTGGGCGCAAAAGTAGGGAAAACTTTTGTTCCAGCCAATGCTCCTGCCAAAAATAAATAGACGAAATCGTTGTTTGAGAAAAATATTTTCCCATATTTGCATACCAAAAACTAAGGCGTCTAATGCTGTATTAAGAAAAATAGGATGAAACTGACGATAAAGCCTCTACCTGCCAAACTGAGATTCTGGGCATCAGCCTTGGGATGCGCCCTCGTACTGCTTCTGCTGGTACATCTGGGCGACCGACAGCCCTACTCCATGGGGGGCGAAGAGGCTCTGCTCAAAAGGCTCTTCCTCCTTCGTCAACAGATAGACTACCGTCCGCCCTCGCTTCCCTCCGACTGGGTACTCATCAATGTGGGCTACGACCGCGAGCTCATCCCTGTGAACGACCTCTACGATATGCCTCTCGGTGTCATCGACATTACCCATCGGGGACACCTCTCTCATCTGCTCCAGACACTGGAGGAGGAAGATTGTGATTATCAAGGCATTCTGCTTGATGTTTCATTTGCTGATGGGCTTTTCTCGCCCCATGACTCCCTCCTCTTCGGACTGATAGCTCGTATGCCACGTCTGCTGGTAGCCCAAGGGGATGAGCCGCTGCATCCCCAGCTCTGTGCCGATCAATGCGCCCCGGCCCTCTACCGCATCTCCATGGACGAGGGCAATTTCGTGAAATATCCCTACTACGATAATGGAGAGCCCACCATAGCCACCCGTTACTTCACCGATGTGATGCAAGGCAGTGAGCCTCGCAGCTGGCGCGATATGTACTGTATGACGCTCCCCCTGACCTATCGTATAGAGGAGCCTTATGATGACGAGGGCAACAAAACCTACTACAATCTGGGTGCCGACCTGCTGGAAGTCTGTTCACCAGAGGAGATTCGGGAGCTCTGCCGTGGGAAGCACATCGTGATAGGAGACTTCACCAACCAGGATCTCCATGAAACCTACGTGGGCGTGCAGAGCGGTCCTGTGGTGCTACTCAATGCCATCACCACTCTCCAGCAGGGACAGCAACGGGTCAGCTGGTGGTCGCTGTTTGTCTCGCTCCTCCTCTACACGCTGGCCTG
The DNA here is from genome assembly GCA_946056155.1 of uncultured Mediterranea sp. Taxonomy (GTDB): domain Bacteria; phylum Bacteroidota; class Bacteroidia; order Bacteroidales; family Bacteroidaceae; genus Bacteroides. The sequence continues at coordinate 10,112 of CAMGIP010000014.1, forward strand.
CGCTTGGATCATCCAGGGCACACTCTACCGCCACATGCCTTCCGTAGGCAGAATGCGCCGCTACCTGCTGTTTGCCATTGCCGCTGCCGGCTACAACCTGCTCCTGTTTCTGCTTATCGGTGTCAACTGGTATCTGTTCGGCCAATTGCATGATGCCTGCTTTCCTGAACTGTTTCTCACCGCCCTCTTCCTCTTCTGCCAGTACCGATCCAAACTTAGCGAAAAGTGGAACAAAGTCAAACTTTTCCTCGGCCAGTTGAAGGATAAACTCCAACCCTTCTGGACACTCATCACCTCTCTTGGGAAGAGCAAAAGCCAACCTGAGGATGAGGAAAAAACAGTTACCGAAGAGGAGGAGAAGTAAAAACTTGAAGCAAAAAACAATAGTACCATAAACATTATGAAACGTAGAAAATTCATTCTCGCACTGCTGCTCACAACTGCCATCATCAGCCTTCAAGCTCAGAATGACAGCTGGCGCATCCTCTTCCTCAACACTCCCGAAATCGTAATCAACGGACAGACCCTACATCGGGGCGACACCTTCCAAGGTCCTGGCAATATCAGATGGAGTGCCCCCCGTCAGGCCATGAAGGTAATAAACCTATCCACACGCAAACAGCGATTGGTGGTAAGCGAACAGTTTACCAAAGCCCAAGCCCGCACCCTTGAAGAGTTTCTCAGGGGAGAGAAATCGCTCTCTACCCGCCAAGGGGTGCTCACTACACTGACCGAAATCAACGACTACCTGAGCGATACCTTCTATTTGGCCGACTCCATCATCGTGGCCACCACCTTGCCTACCGACAGCACCCGCTTCTTTTACGCCTCCTATCTCTACCAGGGAGAGTGCATCAACAAACGGCTCTACACCCATCGGGGCGAATTCGTCATCACCCCAGCCCTCTACACCATCGATGGCACCGCCATCCCTCCCTTTGACATTACGCTGAAAGTCTATTATTATGACACGTCTAAGGAGAGCGCTACGCTTCTGAGCGACCGCATGCAGATCATCCCCCTCCCCGACTGTCAGGAGCCTATATCCGACAGCAAATCTTCACAAAGAGGCGGTAAACAATTAAAATCAAGGGGTCAGAAATCAAAGAAAAACGGCCATCAATAGAAGACTCAAGATTCGTATCTCCGCGACATGCTGTCCATTAACAAGCATACAAGGATACAAGGGAAGAGTCTGAGGATGTAGTAGCTACACCGTGAACAGTTTGTCAGTTTTCCTTTGAGATTCCCTCAGTTGGGGTGTGAAAATTCCCCAGTTAGGGTACACACATTTTCCTAGTTAGAGAGATTTTACGCGCTAACTAGAAAAAAAAATTTCCCTAACTGGGAAAATTGAGCATTGTTTCAGCCGATTTTCAAGGGGTATAGTGTGCCCCTTCGGGAGATATACGACCCTTTCAATATCTCCTCTCTTATTCAACATCTCTTTTCTTAATAATTCTAAAATCTCTTTGTAATCCAAATATAGTTCCTACCTTTACATTTTGAAAGCAAAAAGGTTATTTTATTGACTTATTTATTCTATTATCATGAAACAACTTTTACTAGGTGACGAGGCGACTGCTTTAGGTGCTCTACACGCTGGTTTATCGGGCGTGTATGCCTACCCTGGAACGCCCTCGACCGAGATTACCGAATATATCCAACAGGCTCCGCTGGCACGCGAACGGAAGGTTCATGCTCGCTGGTGTACCAACGAGAAAACAGCCATGGAGGCCGCTTTGGGCATGTCGTATGCGGGCAAACGGGCGCTGGTCTGCATGAAGCACGTGGGCATGAATGTCTGTGCCGATGCTTTTGTCAACAGCGCCATTACGGGTGTCAACGGTGGACTGGTGGTGCTGGCTGCTGACGACCCCTCGATGCACTCCAGCCAGAACGAACAGGACAGCCGATTCTACGGCAAATTTGCCCTCATCCCTATCTTGGAACCTTCCAACCAACAGGAGGCTTACGACATGATGGGCTTTGCCTTTGACCTGAGCGAACGACTCAAGGAACCGGTATTGCTGCGCATCGTGACGCGTCTGGCACACAGCCGGGCAGCGGTAGAGACGGGCGAACCCCGCGAGGAGAACCGCATGAACCCTTCGACCGACCAGTGGGTGCTTCTGCCGGGCATTGCCCGCAAGAAGTATGCAGCCTTGATTGATAAACAACCACTGATGGAGCAGGAGGCAGCTGCATCGCCCTTCAACCGGAGGGAGCATGGTTCCACCCCTTCCGACAACAAATTGGGGATTATCGCCTGTGGCATTGGCTACAACTATGTGAAAGAGGTATATCGCGAGGAGGGCGACCTGTTGAAGGTGAGCCACTACCCACTGCCCGTGGAGGCCATCCGTGAACTGGCCGCTACCCATGAGTCCATCCTCGTAGTAGAGGATGGCCAACCGGTGGTGGAGCAGGAGGTGAAGGGAGTGCTGGGAGCCGGATACCGCGTGGAGGGAAGACTTACGGGAGCACTGCCCCGCACGGGTGAGCTCAATCCTGACCATGTGGCTGCTGCCCTTGGAAAGCCCTCTGCCCAGATTTACCAACCGGCCAAGCAGCTGGCTGCACGTCCGCCACAGCTTTGTCAAGGATGCGGACATCGCGATGTCTATGGAGCCTTGGTAGAAATCATCAACGAGTACCCCGATGCTCGCGTCTTTGGCGACATTGGTTGCTACACGTTGGGAGCCTTGCCCCCCTTCAAGGCTCTCTCCAGTTGCGTGGATATGGGGGCCTCCATCACTATGGCCAAAGGAGCGGCCGATGCCGGTCTGCGTCCGTCTATTGCAGTCATTGGCGACTCCACCTTTACCCATAGCGGCATGACGGGACTGTTGGATGCCATCAACGAGAACTCGCCTATAACGGTGATTATCAGTGATAACTTGACCACAGGTATGACAGGCGGTCAGGAGAGTGCAGGTCTGAACAAGTATGAGGCCATCTGCTTGGGACTGGGTATGGACCCTACACATCTGCATGTGGTGACCCCCTTACCCAAGAACATTCCGGCCATTGCCCAACTCCTACGGGAAGAGATTGCTTATGAAGGAGTGAGCGTCATCATTCCCCGTAGAGAGTGTATCCAGACGGCAGCCCGCCACGCACGGGAAGCCAAACGAAAAGAGATGAAAGAGGAGGAAAAATCATGAAAAAAGATATCATTCTGTGTGGCGTGGGTGGCCAGGGCATCCTGTCGATAGCCACCATCATTGGCGAAGCGGCTACTCTGGCTGGCGTTGAACTGAAACAGGCGGAGGTGCATGGGATGTCGCAACGGGGTGGCGATGTACAGTCCAACCTGCGTCTTGCTACCGAAACCATCTACAGCGACCTCATACCCTTGGGAGCCTGCGACCTGATTATCTCCATGGAGCCTATGGAGGCACTGCGTTATCTTCCCTATCTGAGTCAGGATGGGGTGGTAGTTACAGGCAGCAAGCCGTTGGTCAATATCCCCAATTATCCCGACCAGGAGGCACTTCAAGCTGAACTGAAAGCTCTTCCACGGGTAGTGCAGTTGGATCTTGAGCAAGTGGCCCGTGAGGCAGGCAATCCGCGTGGAGCCAACGTGGTACTCTTGGGCATGGCCTCTCACTACTTGGAGATTCTTTCACCCGAGCAGCTGCGTCAGGCCATTGCCACCATCTTTGCCCGTAAAGGCGAAGCGGTAGTTGCAGCCAACCTGAAGGCCTTTGAAGCCGGAGCACAGGTCTGTATATGAATCACTGACAACTGATAATTACTATGGATATAAAGGAAAAACTGAATAACGAAGACCGCTTCGCCAAGAGCATCGGGGCACAGCTGACCGAGGTGAGCGAAGGATTTGCCCGTGCCGAACTGACGGTAGAGGAACATCACCTGAACGGAGCGGAAGTATGCCAGGGAGGAGTATTCTACACGCTGGCCGATCTGGCTTTTGCTGCCGTAGCCAACGGACGGGGCATCCTGACGCTGGGCATCAGCAACAACATCACCTTTATTCAGTCTGCCCAGTTGGGCGACCGGCTGGTGGCAGAGTGTCACGAGGTGGTGAACCACCATCGGCTCCCCTATTGCGAAATCCAGATTAGCAAAGCCGATGGCACCGTACTGGCCGTCATGACGGGGCTGGGCTACCGGCTCAACAAACCTGTCTGACATACCCTCTCTGCTCATAGATGAGACAATTAACCCTTTTACAAACATACATCATCATTGGTTTACTTAAATTACTATCATGATTCACAATCCAACTATTGAGTGTATGTCTCGCGAAGACATGCGCAAACTGCAAACCGAGCGACTGATACAAACAGTAAAAACTTGCTACGAGAAGGTCCCCTTCTACCGAAGAAAATTTGATGAGATGGGCCTGAAACCGGAGGATATACAATCGCTCGATGACATTACGAAACTTCCTTTTACTACCAAATATGACCTGCGCGATGAGTACCCCTTCGGGCTCAATGCCGTGCCTATGGACCAGATTGTGCGCATACACGCTTCGTCAGGTACAACAGGCAAACCGGTGGTGGGTACCTATACGGCCAAGGATATTGAGAACTGGGCCGAGGGTGTGGCACGCGTCATGGCGGTGGGCGATGTAGGCCCAGGCGATGTGGTACAGGTATCGTATGGCTACGGACTCTTTACAGGGGGTCTAGGTGCACACGATGGTGCCGGCCTTCTGGGAGCTGTCCAGCTCCCCACCTCCTCGGGCAACTCAGAGAAGCAGGTGATGCTGATGAAAGACTTCGGCACAACAGCCCTCTGCTGCACCCCCTCCTATGCCCTCCACCTCACAGAGGTAATGGCCAAGATGGGTGTGACCAAGGATGACTTGAAGTTGCGTGTCGGCTTCTTCGGGGCAGAACCCTGGACCTGGGGCATACGCCGCGAACTGGAGGAGAAGATGGGCATCAAAGCCATTGATATTTACGGCTTGACGGAGATGTCGGGACCTGGTGTAGGTGGCGAATGCCAGTACCAGGACGGCACACACATCTGGGAGGATATGTTCTACCCCGAAATCATCAACCCCGACACACTGGAGCCTGTAGCACCTGGCGAAGAGGGCGAACTGGTCTTCACCTCCCTCACCAAGGAGGCTATGCCTATCCTCCGCTACCGCACACGCGACCTCACCCACCTCATCTACGAGCCGTGCAAGTGTGGACGTACAGCGGTACGCATCGGTAAGATTCTGGGCCGTTCGGACGATATGCTCATCATCCGCGGTGTCAATGTATTCCCGTCACAGATTGAGTCGGTACTCTCCGAATTTACCGTCTATACACCCCAATACTTCATCACCGTGGATCGCCGGGACAACGAAGATACCTTCGACCTGGATGTGGAGCTGCGTGAGGAGTACTTCTCACCCAATCCGGCCAAGCAGATGCCTTTCATCAAGCCGCTCTACGACCGTCTGGTCAGCGTCTGCGGCATCAAGCCGAATATCCACATCTTGCCTCCGGGCACCATCGAGCGATCCAACGGCAAGGCAAAGCATGTAAACGATAAACGTACACACCTCATCAACTGGAAGTAAACTTTTTCTTTCGGTTGACGAGTTGACTAAGAGTTCACTTAGTTAACGAGTTGCTCTTTCATCCAACAAGTCAACAAGTTGACGAGCTGAAAACGAACTCTACCGTTTATTCTGTCAGTAGAAAAAGTTTAATTTCAGTTGACAAATTGAAGGTAAGTCAAAAAGAGATGCAAAACTTGAATGGAAATATTCAATGACGAATTGGAATGAAAATATTCAATGACGAATTAGTGGCAGAGGCGGCCCGTGTGAATCATGTGGCCGACCTCTCGCACGCCACCATCGGCGAAACCCTTTTGGTGGCACAATACCTCGAACAGAAGACGGGCATACCCTTTATCCGCATGGACCAAGGTTCACCCGGACTGCCGGCCAACCGCTACGGCATAGAGGCCGAGAAACGGGCGTTGGATGCTGGCATAGGTGCGCAATATCCTCCCGCTGCCGGCATCGGCGAACTGAAGGAGGCAGCCAGCCAGTTTGTCAAGGCATTTATCGATATTGATATATCACCCCGTGCCTGCATCCCTACCGTGGGTAGCGTAGCCGGTTCGTTTGGTGGATTCATCGCCTGCTGCCAGCGGAAAAGCTATCCGCAGATGGGCAGGGTACTCTTCATAGACCCCGGCTTTCCCATTCAGAAATCCCAACTCCGCGTACTGGGCATCGAGTGGAGGGAATTTGATATCTTCCCCTACCGGGGAGAGGCACTGCGGGCCAAGTTGGAGGAGGAGCTGAGTCAAGGTGACATTGCTGCCATCATCTACAGCAATCCCAACAATCCGGCCTGGATATCGCTCGAAGAGGAGGAACTGCAGATTATCGGCGAACTGGCTACCCGGTATGACGTCATTGTGATGGAGGACCTGGCCTACTTTGCCATGGACAGCCGTCACGACCTGAGCCATCCCTACGAACCGCCTTATGTACGTACCGTGGCCCGCTATACCGACAACTACCTGCTGATGCTCTCCTCATCCAAGATTTTCTCTTATGCCGGACAGCGTATGGCACTGGTCTGCATCTCCGACCGGCTGTTCGACCGTCAGTTTCCCGCTTTCGTAGAGCGCTATCACGATGAGGGAGTTTTCGGTCCCACCTTCATTGCCAGCATCCAGTACATGATTACCTCGGGTTGCACGGCCACCACACAGATGGGATATGCCCACATGCTACGGCTCAGCTGTGAAGGGAAGATCAACTTCGTGGAAGATACCCGCGAGTATGCCATCCGGGCGGAAAAGATGAAGAAGATTTTCTGTGACAACGGCTTCACCATCACCTATCCGCGTGATGTGAGCGAGCCCATCGGTGACGGCTTTTTCTTCTCACTCTCCTACCCCGGCCTGAGCGGTTCGGAGCTGGTTAAGGAGCTGATTGGCTATGGCGTTTCAAGCATCAATCTTGACACCACTGGCTCTCTCCAACAGGGGGTACGAGCCTGCACCTCAAGGATGCGTGAGGAACTCTATCCCGTACTGGAACAACGGATGATTCAGTTCAAGGCCGACCACCCCATCTCTACCTATTAATAGAATACCATTTTAAATTGGATACCATGACCATAACATTACTTCAACAAGATATTGAGTGGGCCAATCCTGCCGCCAACCGGCAGACAGCTGAACGTCAGCTGGCAGAGGCCCCCAAGAGCGACCTCTACGTATTGCCCGAGATGTGGAGCACAGGTTTTGCTACACAGCCCGAGGGGATTGCAGAACACGATGGAGCATCGCTCGACTGGATGAAACGGATGTCGCAGCAGTTAGATGCTGCTATCGCTGGAAGTATTGCCACCGAAGAAGAGGGAAGTTTCTACAACCGCTTCTACTTTGTCAAGCCCACGGGCGAAGTGGCCCACTACGACAAGCATCACCTCTTCACCTATGGCGGCGAACATCACCGCTATACAGCAGGACAAGAGAAGGTGATTGTGGAGTGGCGGGGTGTACGCTTCCTCCTGCAGGTCTGCTACGACTTGCGCTTCCCCATCTTTGCCCGTAATGCCGCAGAGGGTACCGATGCCTATGATGTGGCCCTATACGTTGCCTCCTGGCCCTCCTCCCGCCGAGAGCCGTGGGACCTGCTGCTTCGTGCACGGGCTATTGAGAACCAGTCCTACGTCTGCGGCGTGAACCGCGTGGGCCAGGACCCTGCCTGCGAATACAACGGCGGCACCTGCTTCGTTGATGCCTATGGGCATACCCTCCTGGCTTGCCCTGACGGAGTAGAGTCAGTCATCACCTGCACTTTGGAATTGGAGAAGCTGCAGGCTTTCCGCCAGAAATTCCCAGTTCTGGGCGACAGAGACTGATAAGCCAACAAAGCGGCTGGCAGAAGATGAGCAAGCCCTTCATTACAGGAAACAATCTTTTCAGGGTAATATATTTGCATTTCACAAAACGAATGCATATTTTTGTCCGTCCTAAAACATAAAATTGACAAGAATATGATTGACCAAATGCTTGAATACAACCGTCAGTTCGTAGCGACCAAGTCCTACGAAAAGTATGCAACCAGCAAATATCCCGACAAGAAGATTGCCATAGTCACCTGTATGGACACCCGGCTTGTGGAGCTTCTGCCAGCCGCTTTAGGCATCAAGAACGGCGATGTGAAGATCATCAAGAATGCCGGAGGTACCATCACCAACCCCTTCGACTCCACTGTTCGTTCCCTCCTCGTGGCAGTCTATGAGCTTGGTGTGCTGGAGGTGATGATTATCGGCCACACCACCTGTGGCGTGCAAGGAATGGACGGGGACGAAATGCTCCACCTTATGCGTGAGCGCGGCATTGACGAGGAGCACATCTCGCTGATGCAGCATTGTGGCATAGACCTCAAGTCGTGGCTCCACGGATTTGACGATACCGAATCAGCAATCTTGGAAACGGTTGATCTGGTTCGAAATCATCCTCTCATGCCCAAAGATGTTGTGGTCAGAGGCTATATCATGGACTCTGTCACCGGCCAGCTCTCCCCCATCGGATAAACAGCTCATCAGGGTCAAGGGGCAATCCGAACCGATGTCCCGTCCCCCTCGATATTTCAATGACTGGTCGAGAGGTCCCCCTCAGATTGTCAATTGACTCAAGCGTGTTATCCCCCATCATCATCGTAGATTATATTACCATGAAGATCAACTATCGTCAACCCACACGTTTACGTTCACACCTGATTATCGCCCTCGTGCTGCTGTTGAATCTCCGTCCCCTCACATCAACAGCTGAGGTTTCCCATCCTTCAAAAGCGAAAATCAGTTCAAGTACAGAAGTAGCATCCGGCCTTATCCCTTCGCCCAAACATTGCCTGATAAAATCGGCCAAACGCTACCGGCTGAAGGAGAAGCGAATCTTCCGACCATTTACTCCTACCCACGGAGCTGACGAATATATACTCATCGTAAAGCGAGGGAGGGCCACCATTCAAGGAAACCGCTTCTGGGCAGAAGAGACCTTGAAGCAACTTACAGATAGCGAAGGAGGCATCCCCGATGTGGAGATTCATGACTGGGCCGCCTATCCGTTGCGCGGATTCATGCATGACACAGGACGCAATTATCAACCCCTGAGTATGCTCAAGGAAACCATTGACTTGATGGCACGCTACAAGATGAACCTCTTCCACTGGCATCTGACCGACAATCCCGCCTGGCGCATCGAGTGTCGCTGCTACCCCCAGCTCAATGATGCCCAATACCAGCGTAAGGGACGCGATGAGGGCAAGTTCTACACCTATGCCGAGATACGTGAACTCATCAGCTATGCCGCCTCACGGGGTGTTCAGGTAATGCCTGAAATCGACATGCCGGGCCACTCCCGCTTCTTCACCGACACCTTCGGCTTTACCATGGACTCTGAGCAAGGGAAAGAGGTGCTCAGGGCCTGTTTAGAAGAGTTCTTCCAAGAAATACCGTCCTCACTCTGCCCCTATTTTCACGTAGGATCGGATGAGATACATATTGCTGACCCACAAGGCTTTGCCCACTGGATACAGACTTTGGTCAAGGAGTATGGACGCATCCCCATGGCCTGGGATCCCGGACTGCCTACCCTCCCCTTCACCATCCGTCAGGGGTGGAACGAAGCTACAGCCGAGAATACGGGTTCCAGCCGTAAGGAGGGTAGCTATGTGGATTCTTTCGTAGGCTACCTCAACTACTACGACCCGGTGATGTTTGCCATGCGAGCCTTCCAGCACAAGGCGGCAGCACAAGAGATACCCGACACCTCACAAGCCCTCGGAGGCATCCTCTGTCTCTGGAACGATGTGCGGGTGGATGAGAAGCAGAACATCTCTCTCCACAACGGCATGATTCCCGGCATGATGACCTTCAGCGAGCGTTTCTGGCTGGGAGGATCGGGCAATGCGATAAGTGACGAGAGCCTCTATCCCGACCCTCAGACTCCTCAGGGTAAAGCACTGGCAGAGATGGAACAGCGGATGATGATCCACCGCAACCGCTACTATACCCCTCAGCAGATACGATGGACAGCCAATGCCTCGCTCGCCTGGGAAATAAGCCTCGGAGGTCAACGGATGAAAGCTTGGGGAGGTGCTATTGACCTGGATGCCCTCTGTCGAGTACACGGGATTGAGGCCAACAACCTGAAGGAGGTAGTGGCAGAAACAGTGCTCACCGTCAGCCAAGATACACTCATCAAGGTGTGGATAGGCTTCGATACACCTGCCCGTTCCGACCGCATGTCCACCGGAATAGGCCAGCAGGGAGCCTGGGAAAACGGGGGCAGATGCTGGGTCAACGGTCAGGAGATTGTTCCACCACAAGCCTGGAAAGAACCTGGACGGTACAACTACCCCTTCCACACCTGGCACAAGGCACAGGAGGAGGAACCCTTCACCAACGAGCAATTCTATTGGATGCGTCCTGCCGTGGAAATCCGACTGAATCAAGGAAACAACCACATCCGTATTGTCAATCCCCACAGCTTCAAGGGACAACGTTGGTCTTTTGCCTTTATTCCCACCGACTGGGAATAATCTCGGCCGTGTTATTAACTACGAGCACACTAGGAAGATACGAAAAAGAGGACTCGTACCTGTTTTTTTGTCCTGACGATGAAGAATCTCAAGGATTTTATCTATATTTGCCCATAAATAACAAGGCGATAGATTACGGGACAAACTACGAAAAGGCCAATCACCCGTCCAGTAGTCCACCCGTCACCTTATCAACTGATCGTGTAACTTGTCAACCGATCATGTAACTTGACAACTGATTATGTAACTTGTCAACTGAAGTAAAACCCTTGAAAAGAGAAAAGAGCAACCGTTATGACTGAAGAAGAGAAAATGCTGTCCGGGCAAATCTACTTTGCCCCCGACCCTACCCTCCTGAAGAAGCTCCATGCCTGTCAGGAATTGTGCTGGGAATACAACCAGATTCGCCCGACCGACCATACTGCCCGCAACATCAAGATTCGGGAGATTCTGGCCGAAGCCGATGAGGATACATTTGTCAACCAACCTTTTCATTGTGACTTTGGTAAACATATCCGAGTGGGCAAACGTTTCTTTGCCAACTTCAACCTCACCATTCTGGACGAGGCTTGGGTAACGATTGGCGACAACTGTTTCATCGGGCCCAATGTATCCATCTACACCCCTTGCCACAGTACTCATCCCAAGGAACGCAATTCACGCGAGGAGTGGGCCAAACCGGTCACCATCGGTCACAATTGCTGGATTGGCGGTAGTTCCACCATCCTTCCCGGGGTAACAATCGGCGATAACGTCACCATCGGAGCTGGTAGTGTCGTCGTAAAAGATATACCCTCTAACACGATTGCGGTGGGCAATCCGGCCAAGGTAATCAAACGGGTGGAGATGTAAAAAAACAACCAAAGCAGCCCATGAAACTTGTAAAAATAACAGCTGTACGAAAGATTCAGTACGAAGACCTGATGGCTCAGTATGAGAATCCCATCGAGCACGCCTGTGACGTTTTCCAGGGACAATCCTGGACGAGCATCAACGGGCAGTGTCCACAAGGGTTATGTCCTGAGGCATGGAAAAGCATGCGCGAATTTGTAGGGGCCTTGGCACGGGGTGAAGGCAACTTCTTCGATGGATGGATGAAAAATCCCTACAGTGCCATGATCAGTTGCAACGATGGCTTTCGCCCCGTCAGTTTCTACATAGAGGCACTCGAATCATCTGAGGAGTCGCTGATTATCCGCAGAGCCAGGTTGGAAGAGATACCTCAGTTGCAGGAAATTTTTGCCGCAGCTCGCCGCTTCATGGCACGAAGCGGCAATCCCCACCAATGGGCAGCCGACTATCCCTCCGACCAGCAACTCCAAAGCGACATCGCCAGCGGCGACAGCTACGTCATGCTCCACGAGGGCAGAATCGTAGCCACCTTCCTCTTGCGAGGAGGCATAGACCCCACCTATCACATCATCTATGATGGAGCGTGGATCAACGACCAACCCTATGCCACCATCCATCGCATAGCCAGCAGCGGAGAGGTCAAAGGCATCTTCCACCGCGTTATGCAGTTTGCTCGTCAGCAGTACAACAACATCCGCATCGACACCCATCGAGACAACGCCGTCATGCAGGGAGCACTCCGCAAAGAGGGGTTCGTCTATTGCGGCATCATCCATTGCTGGAACGGGAGCGAACGGCTGGCCTATCACTATTGCACGAATCATCCATCCGAATCATAGCGCATCATGTATCAGAAATTTATCATCAACCAAGATGGTGTGCTGAAGTTTGGCACCGTCTATCTGCATAAAGACCTTCTGTCGCCAGGCGAACAATGCCGCTTTGGTGGCGGCCTCTGGCGCATTGACCACAGCCGGGGAGCTATCGTGCTATATGGCCGTTCGTTCGACTTTGGCCTGCCTCACCTGGATTGCGTCCGCCGCATCGACTGGACAGGTATAGGGGGATGTCCCCGACCTCTGCTCCACATGCCCCATTGGCCTGACGAATATCCCGCTGTTCCCGTCTTTGCCCAACGGGAATCGACCGCTCTTTGGGGCAGCAAAACACCTTGCCGCGTGCTGGTCACCGGCAGTCGCGGGTTCCTCGGCAGTCGGGTAGCCTGGTACCTGGAGAAATGCGGTTGTACCCTCTACACCCCCACTCACCAGGAGATGGAGATAACCGACATAGAGAGTTGCATTCAGGCGGTAGAGAGCTTTCGTCCCGATTTTGTCATCCATTGCGCAGCCATCAGCTCCACCGGCTATTGCCAGGAACACCCCGAAGCCTCTAAAGCAGTCAATGTAGAGGGCACCTGCCACGTGGTGAGTGCTGCAACACTGCACAACGCACGCTGCATCTATATGAGTTCCGACCAGGTTTACCAGAACGACACCAATGAGTGGACCATGACCTACCGCGAGGAGGACACCGATCTGGAGAACCACCCCCCACGCGGCATCTATGGGCGCGACAAGCTCCTTATGGAGCAGCAGGCACAGGCCATAGCACCCTCAGCCATTGCTCTGCGTCTCACCTGGATGTACGACAGCCGCGAGTTCAGCTCCATGCCCAATGCTCCCCAACAGTTGAAGGAAGACCGGGGCATCATGGCCAATCTGGAGAAAGCCCGTAGGGAACAGAGCCCCATCAAGGCCTGTACTCGCGAGCGAAGAGGGGTGACCGATGTTTGGGAAGTGGTCAAGTGTATCGCCAGCATCCTCCACAAAGCACACCTCGAGAAAAAGAATGAACTACCTGGAGGAGTTTACAACTGTGGGGCTGAGTCCACTTGCACGACCTATGAACTCTACCTCCGGTTGGCCAAAGAGAGGCAGATAGACCCCTCACTCATTCTGCCTGACGACAGTTGGTCGAGGTCTTTAGCCATGAACACGGACAAAATTTCCGCTTTGATAAACAGTAACGATTTCGTTAAGCCAAAAGACCAAGGCGAGGTTGCTCACTTTGGCTAGATTTGAAGAATGACAACTGCTGACCATTTTCCTGTTATTCGAGGATAGAACCATGAAAGTCACCATCCCCTATATCGAACAAAAGTTTGACGAGTTCAACCGACAGATGTTTGCCGGCAAACTCCCCACCCTCCCTATCGAGCTGAGTAATGCCAAGACCTTCTTAGGCATGTGCGTCTATCAGCGGCGAAGGTTGCCTAACGGAGAGACAGAGCACTACAATTTTCGCCTGCGCATCAACACCCGCATCGAGGTTACCGAGCAGGAGCTGGAAGATACCATCATCCACGAAATGATACACTACTATATCGGTGTCAACCATCTGAAAGACAGCTCCTCCCACGGCACGCTCTTCCGCCGCATCATGCAGGAGATCAACGACCGCTATGGCCGTCACCTTACCATCTCCCACAAGAGCAACCCGGAGCAGCGCGAACATGCCTACGACACCCGTCCCCACTGGCATGTGGTAGCCTTGGTACGTTTCAAGGACGGCAAAACAGGGGTCAAGGTATTGCCCCGCGTCATCCCCCGTATTCTTCACTATTACAACGCCGTCCTGACCAATCCTCAAGTCAGCGAGATAAAGCTATGGACCAGCAATGACATCTACTTCAACCGCTTTCCCAACTCCTCGGCCCTGCGTGTAGCCTTTGTGCCCGAAGAGGAGGTAATGCCCCATCTCCGCGATGCCCGCCCCCTGCATTGCGATGGCCGGTGCATCACCCCCACCAACGGCAGACAATGAGTGACCTAAGGAGATAAAAATCCCCCGCCTACTCCACTGCTGGAGAGAGCGAGGGAAATGCCTGACAGGAGTCAGCGGAGGAAAGCCAAAGCTACTTGTTGCGCCTAGGCTGACGAGCCTTCGCCATCTCTTCGTACTTTTTCTTCTGCTCATCGGTGAGCAGCGCATTGATCTGCTTGTCCATCTGCTCTTGTTTGGCCTTCATCTCTTCTCGGCTGGGGCGCGTGCCCTCCTTGCGTTTGGACTCAAATTCGATATAAATGGCCGTAATCTTTTTCTGCTGATCTTCCGAAAGGCCCAGCGTCTTGGTCATCTCAGCCACCCGATCTTCTACCGACATTCTACGACCGCCTCCCCGCTGCTGTGCGGAGAGAGTGCCTGCACCCAACATCAGGGCCAAGGCAATCACATAAATCTTTTGCATAACAGTCCTTTTTTTACTTAATAATCCAATAAGCTATAAATAGCTTCGCCTTTTTGACAGATAAAAAAGGAAAAGTTTTAATTCGAATCCCTCATTTGACTCTTATGCGCAGACATACGCTCTTTTGCCCTATCTCTTTTCGTTTTCGGATACCAGGGGCCACGGAGTGACGGAAAACCCTCCTCCATCTGTTCAACTTTCCATCCAAAAGTATCATTACTCAAATTTGAGGTTTTGAGCTCGGAATAGAGGTTTGAACACTCGGAATAGAGGTTTGAGCCCTGAGGCTACTTCCAGGCCTTACCTCGGAGAAAGACCTGACGAATGATAGGTGTCGTGTAGGCATACGGGATGAAGTCAACCGAAGGGATGGGCTTGGTGAGGAAGAAGTTGGCCACCTTGCCCACAGCGATGGAGCCGTACTCCTGACTCAGCCCCATAGCGTAGGCAGCATTGAGCGTAGCTGCATTGAGGGCTTCGGCAGGCAACAGACGAAGCTTGATGCAGGCCAAGGAGACCACGAACTTCATGTCACCAGAGGGTGTGGACCCTGGATTATAATCGCTCGCCACAGCCACCCCCAGACCAGCGTCCACCATGCGGCGGGCAGGACCAAAGGGCATGTTGAGGAAGAAGGAGGTTCCGGGCAGCAGAGTGGGCATGGTATCGCTACCCCTCAGCGTCTCAATCTGGGCATCAGCCATACACTCCAGGTGATCGACCGAACGGGCATGATGGGCCACTCCCACCACCACACCACCCGAAGAGGCCAGTTCGTCGGCATGGATTTTGGGCATCAGCCCCCACTTAGCACCAGCCTCCAGCATGTGGGCTGTCTCTTCGGGAGTGAAGAAACCTTTGTCGCAGAAGACATCGATGTAGTCGGCCAGCCCCTGACGACCCACTTCGGGAATCATCTCCCGTATCACCAGATCCACATACTCCGGCTGACTGTAGCCGCGTCCCACGGCATGTGCACCGAGGAAGGTGGAGACAATACGCACAGGCAGACTCTCCTTCATGCGGCGAATCACCCGGAGCATCTTCAGTTCATCCGCGGTGTTGAGTCCATAGCCGCTCTTGATCTCGATACATCCCGTACCTTTGGCTATCATCTCCCAGGCACGCTCCGTGGCCTGACGATAGAGTTCCTCCTCGGAAGTTGCATGCAGACGGTCGGCCGAGTTGAGGATGCCCCCACCCCGACGAGCTATCTCGGCATAGCTCAACCCCTGAATCTTATCGACAAACTCGCCCTCACGACTGCCGGCATAGACGATGTGGGTGTGAGGGTCGCACCAGCAGGGAAGCACCATGCCTCCGCCAGCATCCACCTCCTCGTCCACGGGAGCAGGGGGGAGGAGCCCCAACTCCTCCATCGTTCCCCAGGCAGCGATATGCCCATCCTCCACCAGCAGCCAGGCATTCTCTACCTGCCCCAACTCCATCATCTCCTTACCCTGCAAACGCAGTTTGTGATGGGTATCCACTCCCACCAAACGCTTGATGTTGACTATCCTTGTACGCATATCCGGTGATATCTCTATTTCAACTATTAATTTACAACCAAGTACTTATTATTCTCTATATCAACAAAATGAAACCATGATCATAAATAAGATTCTCCATATCGTTTACCCGTAATATCCTGAGAGGCCTTTCTGCAGACAGGATTTACCCCACCTGCAGAAAGGCATAAGGATACCGATGGTCATCAATCCACCTCCGCATTACGCAGGAAGTCAATGGACTTCTGGATGTAGGGATACATCAGCTCATCGTTGATAATGAACGGTACCTCCTTACGGAAAGCCCTGAAAATCTTCTGGATGGCAGGCGATGACTGAAGCGGACGGCGGAACTCCAAGGCCTGAGCAGCATTGAAGAGCTCGATGGCCAGCACCCGCTCCGTATTGAGCACCACCTTGTAGAGCTTGATGGCAGCGTTGGCACCCATGCTCACGTGATCCTCCTGACCTTGGCAAGAGGGGATGCTATCCACCGAAGCGGGCGAGCAGAGGCTCTTGTTGAGACTCACTACCGAAGCCGCGGTGTACTGGGTGATCATGAATCCGCTGTTCACACCGGGATTGGCCACGAGGAAACTGGGCAGTCCGCGCGTTCCGGAAACCAGCTTGTAGATACGCCGTTCGGAGATGTTGGCCAGTTCGCTCAGGGCTATGGCCAAGAAGTCCATGGGCAAAGCGATAGGCTCACCGTGGAAATTGCCGGCCGAGATGATGAGGTCCTCATCGGGACATACGGTGGGGTTATCAGTGGCCGAGTTGATTTCGGTGTCGATGACCGAATCCACATAGCGGATGGTGTCTTTGGCCGCACCATGCACTTGGGGCACACAGCGGAAAGAGTACGGGTCTTGGACATAGGATTTAGGTTGCTCCATGATTTCACTTCCGGCCAGCAGTTCGCGCAGGCGGGCAGCAGTCTCAATCTGTCCCTTATGAGGGCGCACCTGATGCACCGCATCAGTAAAAGGCTCCACCAGGCCGCAGTAGGCATCGAGCGACATGGCAGCAATGCAGTCGGCCCACTCGCTCAAGCGATGGCTCTGCAGCAGAGACCACACAGCAAAGGCGCTCATGTTCTGCGTACCGTTGAGCAGCGCAAGCCCCTCCTTGGAGGCCAAGCGTATCGGCTTCCAGCCCAACCTCTGGAGCAACTGCTTGCCAGAAATCACCTCACCTTGATACTCCACCTCGCCCATGCCGATAAGGGGGAGCGAGAGATGAGCCAGAGGCACCAGGTCGCCCGATGCACCGAGAGAGCCTTGCATATAGACCACGGGATAGACCTCATGGTTGAAGAAGTCAATCAGCCGCTCCACCGTATCGAGCTTGCAGCCGGAGTAACCGTAGCTGAGCGACTGGATCTTGAGCAACAGCATAATCTTGACAATCTCGTTGGGGACACGGTCGCCCGTACCGCACGCATGAGACATCATCAGGTTGATCTGCAGATGGGCCAGGTGGTCCGCACCGATGGAGACATTACAGAGCGAGCCGAATCCGGTTGTGACACCATAGACGGGACGGTCGTTGGCAGCAATCTTTTCATCGAGATATTCGCGACAGCGGATGATACGCTGTTTGGCCTCTTCGCTCAGTGCCAGCTGATAGCGGTTGCGGATGATTTCGCCGATACGCTCTACAGAGAGATGTTCGGCAGATATGTAGTGGATGTTTGTTTCGTTCATATGGATGATTTCTTTGGATAAATTTGTTGGTTATGATTTTACTGAGAACTTGAGATTCAGATATAAACTGAAATTTTAGGATTCAGATATAAACAGCCACTTTAGAACATTGAGTCTATCAGACTGTTTTCTACTAGATTAGGCATCGTAACCTTCAGTTCCGGTGTACGTTCCATCTCCCGTTCGATGCTTCTCATCGAGCCTCCGTTGCGTGCCCAGCTCCGGCGGGCAATGCCGTTGTTGACATCCCAGAAGAGCATCTGCCTTATGTGCCGTTCGCTCTCCTGGCTGCCATCAATCACCATGCCGAATCCGCCGTTGATGACCTCGCCCCAGCCTACCCCTCCACCGTTGTGGATAGAGACCCAGGTAGCCCCCCGGAAGGAGTCACCGATGACGTTCTGAACAGCCATGTCCGCACAGAACTGCGAACCGTCGTAGATGTTGCTCGTCTCACGGAAGGGAGAGTCTGTGCCCGACACATCGTGATGGTCACGCCCCAGCACCACCGGACGGCTGATTTCTCCGCGCCGTATGGCCTCGTTGAAGGCAAGGGCTATCTTGGAACGTCCTTCGGCATCCGCATAGAGGATGCGAGCCTGCGAGCCCACCACCAGCCGGTTCCTGCCCGCTTCGCGTATCCAGTGGATGTTATCGGCCATTTGTCCCTGAATCTCCTCAGGCGCCGACCGACGTATCTCCTCCATCACCTCAGCCGCTATGCGGTCGGTCGTAGCCAGGTCGTCAGCACTACCCGAACTGCATACCCAGCGGAAGGGGCCGAAACCATAGTCGAAAAACATCGGCCCCATGATATCCTGCACATACGAAGGATAGCGGAACTTGTCCCCCTCCCCAGCCAGGATATCGGCTCCCGCACGCTGCGACTGGAGCAGGAAGGCATTGCCGTAGTCGAAGAAATACATACCCTCTGCCGTAAGCCGGTTGATAGCCTCCACCTGACGTCGCAGAGAGGCCTGTACCGCCTCACGGAACCGCTCAGGCTCGTCGGCCATCATCCGCTTGGACTCCTCCAAAGAGAGTCCCACGGGGTAATAACCGCCTGCCCAGGGATTGTGGAGCGATGTCTGGTCACTACCTAAGTCCACATGGATATGTTCATCAGCCAGACGTTCCCAGAGATCCACCACATTGCCCACGTAGGCCATGGAGAGGGTCTGCCTCTGAGCCACTGCCTGCCGGATGGCCGGAATCAACTCGTCAAGGTTATCAAAGAGCTGGTCCACCCACCCCTGGTCATACCGCTTGCGTGCGGCCAAGGGGTTGATTTCCGCCACCACGCTCACCACGCCGGCGATGTTGCCCGCCTTAGGCTGAGCACCCGACATGCCGCCCAGACCGGAGGAGACAAAGAGCATACCGCGAATATCGCTGCATCCCTGCTGCTTCATCTGTTTGCGTGCCGCGTTGAGGATGGTGATGGTGGTGCCGTGCACGATGCCCTGTGGACCAATGTACATGTAGGATCCGGCAGTCATCTGTCCGTACTGGCTCACACCCAGCGCATTCATCCGCTCCCAGTCATCCGGTTTTGAGTAGTTGGGGATGACCATACCGTTGGTCACCACCACGCGCGGAGCGTTCCGGTGCGACGGGAAGAGGCCAAGCGGATGCCCCGAATACATCACCAAGGTCTGCTCATCGGTCATCTCGCTGAGATACTTCATCGTGAGGCGGTACTGTGCCCAGTTCTGAAACACCGCCCCGTTGCCCCCGTAGGTAATCAGTTCGTGCGGGTGCTGAGCCACCGCAGGGTCCAGGTTGTTCTGAATCATCATCATGATGGCCGCCGCCTGCTGCGACCGGTGCGGATAGTCATCAATCGGACGCGCATACATCGAATAGTCCGGTCGGTAGCGGTACATATAGATACGCCCGTAAGTCTCCAGCTCATGAGCAAACTCAGGAGCCAGCTCCGCATGGAGATGGGCGGGGAAATAACGCAACGCATTGCGCAGAGCCAGCCTCTTCTCCTCGGCAGAGAGAATCTCCTTGCGGCGTGGTGCATGATTGATGCCGTTGTCGTACGGCTTGGCCTGAGGTAATGTATCAGGAATGCCAACTCGTATGTCGGCAGCAAATTCTTCTTTTGTCATGTTATGGTATCGATTTAGTCAACTACAATAATTACACTCCCGCAATGGTCCGTTCCACCAGAGTCAGGATCTCCTCCTGCTGAGCCTTCGCGTCAGCCATCAGCCGTGCAGCCTCCGAGATGAGGGCATCAGCCTGTGCCTTATCCTTGAGCGAGGCTGCATTGATCTTCACATTCAGGCCAGCTCCCTGCACAGCAGCACAGGCCGCCAAAGCACCCACACCCGCATCAGATACGCTGTTAGGGTTGCCCTCCACCACCATGGCGCGGCAGAGCGGGAATACCTCCATCGAAACCTTCATGGTCTGCAGAGGCACCTGTGCGGCAAAGAGGGTGGCCCGCTGTATGGCCTCCGACCGGAGCTGCTTCTCTTCAGGCGTACCCTTAGGCATACCGAAAGCCGCCATGATGCGGTTGAACGCCTCGGTATCCTCATCCACCAGACGGAGCAACTGCTGCTCCAGCTCCATGCCCCGCTCAGCCCATTGGGCAAACTTCTCCCACTGCTCATCCCAACCCGGCTTGTGCGACGAGAGATTGGCCACCATCGTGCCCAACGCAGCCCCCATGGCACCCATATAGGCCGAAACCGAACCTCCGCCAGGAGCGGGTGATTCACGGGCCGTCTCATCGGCAAAACCCTTGACCGTCAGGTCGGTCAGTCGCGTGCTCTGCCCACTGTTTTCACTCTCCAAGAGATACTCCACCACCTTCTCCTGAGGAGAGAAAGGCTTGAGGTCGTCCAGCCCCATCGACTTGACGGCAATATTCAGCACATCCTCCTTGGGAATGCCAGCCGACCGCTGCTGCTTGGCGAGGAAGTAGCGGCCCGCCTCCAGGAGGCAACGTTCCGGCAGCAGCCCCACAATCTCCGTACCCGTAACCCGCAGGCCCCGGTTCTGGGCACAGCGGCATACCTCGTCAAAGGCCACATGGAGCGGTGTCTGGTTGATGTCGGTGATGTTCATCGACACCTGAGCTATGCCATACTCCTCGATGTACCATCCGATAGCCTTTGTTCCCTTCAGCGTGCCGGGAATCATGACCGGATTGCCCTCGGCATCCTTTACAGTTTTTCCGATGATAGGATTACCCTCACGTTTGGGACGTCCCTTTTCACGCACATCAAAGGCAATGGCATTAGCACGTCGGGTCGAAGTGGTATTCAGATTGAAGTTGACCGCAATCAGGAAGTCGCGGGCACCCACGGCCGTACATCCCGTGCGGGCCACCCCCTCATCAAAGGGTCGTGCCCCATAGTCGGGTGCCTTCTCTGCCACGGCCAGTCTTTCGGGCAGCCCCTCATACTCCCCCTCGCGGCAGACGGCCAGATTCTTCCGTTCAGGGGTGAAGGCAGCTGCCTCATAGCAGTAGCAGGGAATCAGCAGTTCACGGGCAATACGTTCAGCCAGCTGACGGGCCAGAACGGCACACTCCTCCAAGGTGATGCCACTCACAGGCACCAGAGGCAACACATCGGTAGCCCCCATACGGGGGTGTGCCCCGTGATGACGGCTCATGTCAATCAGTTCACCCGCCTTTTTCACACTCTGGAAGGCAGCCTCCATCACCGCCTCAGGCTCTCCCACAAAGGTCACCACGGTGCGGTTGGTAGCCTCTCCCGGATCCACGTCGAGGAGTTTCACCCCTTCCGTCTGTTCGATCACTTGGGTTATCTGGCGAATCACGCCTTTGTCGCGTCCCTCGCTGAAGTTGGGGACGCACTCGATAATACGTTTGTTCTGTATCATGATGATTAGATTATGTTTTGCATACTATAATGATTTAAGGTGAGAATAAACAGCCCCACCTTAAGCCGTCTGATGCAGACAAAGGTATAAAAAATGCATGAATATTCCAAGCCTCCTCCCCTGCTCCTCCCCAGCGCCTTCACCCTCTAGAAAGGCCACTGTAAGGAGCGGAGCCACGAAAGCGGACCAATCAAAACTTTCCCACCCACTCCGCACATCAAATCGACAGAAATCAGCCCCGATTATCTACAATCGCTCAACTGCTAAATTTCCTTTATACCACAAATTTCCCATCTCTCGCAAATCCGGGTGTCTCGTGCTTCAGCCACACGATGTAATCCTCTCAATGATATTTCTGAGTTTTCAGCCCCAAAAGATTGGAACCGATTTTGGACATCACCATCTCCACATACCGATACTCTGTAAGCCGTGTAACAGGGTCAACATACTTAACACGATCTGTTCGTTTTGATGATCTTTTCATTGTCTTGCTTTTTAGACTTCTAAATGTGTCAAGTTTTATTAGTTCAAGTCAGTTTTTGTTCCAGAATTGAACCGAAACTCCTTTTTGCATCATCATATTGCAGAATTTCGGCCATTCATGCGAGAATCTATATAAATTATTATAACTTTGAGGCCAAATAATGACAATTCTTTAGAGTGAAAGTTTTTTTAGCAAGAGTAATCTCTGATGATAGCAGTGGAAGAAAATGATTTTCAGTCTAAGAAGACTGACGCTTCATTGTATAATGGGCGACCGACTGACACCGGTGCACAGTGTC